>NZ_FR902026.1:0-12212 GCF_000437815.1 Acidaminococcus sp. CAG:542 | reverse complement strand
CGGCTGGTAGGCCCGGCCGATCAGAAAGGGCCGGTGGGTCCGCAGCTTGTCTTCCGGCACCGCCACATAGGTATAGCTGTCCAGATCCTTCTTCTTGTCCTTTTTGGGTTCCGGTTCTCCGGAAGTGCTCCGATACTTTCGGAGCTTTTCTCCCAGGATCCCGTCCAGGGCCGGCTGGCTGCCGAAATTCCGGGAGCTGCCGTCATCCTGGATGGTGTCGTTTTCCTGGTCCTGGATCTTCCCCAGGAACTTCTTGAAATCTTTCTTCTGCTCCGTGGAGTACTGCTTCATGGGGACGGACACAAAACTGGGCAGGGTGTACAGATCCGCACTGACCAGGAAATCCTTCCCCACGGTGAAGCGGATCCCCGTGGAGGTATGGTAAATCTCTTTGCTGCCGGGAGGCACCGTCAGGGTATAGCCTCCGCTGGCAGGTTTGTAGGTGTTTTTGGGTGCTGCCGCTCCGGCCTCCCCGGCCTGGAACAGACCCAGGCACAGGAGAGCCGCAGCCATCCCCCATCGTTTCAGTTTATTCATGCTCTGCAGTTACTTCCCTAATTTTTCTTTCAAATAGGCATCCATTTCCAGGGCGGCCTTCTTGCCGGCCCCCATGGCGGAAATAACGGTGGCTGCCCCGGTGACGATGTCCCCGCCGGCAAAGACTCCCGGGATGGAGGTTTCTTCCTTTTCATCCACGGTAATGAGCCCCTTCCGGTTGGTCACCAGATCCGGGGTGGTGTGTTTCAGCAGGGGGTTGGGTCCCTGGCCGATGGCCATCACCACCATGTCCACATCGAACACATGGTTGGAGCCGGGGATCTCCACCGGGCTCCGGCGGCCGGAGGCATCCGGTTCGCCCAACTGGGTCCGGACACATTCCATGCCGGTGACCCAGCCATCTTCGTTCCCCAGGATCTTCACCGGGTTGTTCAGCATGTGGAGTTCGATGCCTTCCGCCTTGGCGTGCTGGATTTCTTCCTTCCGGGCGGGCATTTCCGCTTCGCTCCGGCGGTAGACCACGTAGACGTTTTCCGCCCCCAGCCGTTTGGCGGTCCGGGCGGCATCCATGGCCACGTTGCCGGCCCCCACCACGGCCACGTTCTTCCCTACATACACAGGAGTGGCCATTTTCGGGAACTTCCAGGCCCCCATCAGGTTCACCCGGGTAAGGAATTCATTGGCGGCGTACACCCCGTTGAGGGCTTCCCCAGGGATCCGCATAAAGTGAGGCAGCCCGGCGCCGGTACCCACGTACACAGCCTGGAACCCTTCTTCCCCCAGAAGTTCGTGGAGAGTAAAGGTGCGGCCGATCACTACATCGGTCATGATCTTCACACCCAATACCTTCAGCTGTTCGATTTCGTGCTGGACGATGGCTTTGGGGAGACGGAATTCAGGGATACCGTACATGAGCACCCCGCCTACCTTGTGGAGGGCTTCGAACAAGGTCACGTCATAGCCCATTTTGGCCAGATCCCCGGCTGCGGTCAGGCAGGAAGGACCTCCGCCCACTACAGCCACTTTGATGCCGTTCTTGGGAGCCAGGCCCTCCTTCACCATGTCCGTACCCTTTTCCCGGGCCCGGTCCGCCACAAACCGTTCCAGACGGCCGATGGCCACCGGTTCTCCCTTGATGCCCAGGATGCAGTGTTTTTCGCACTGGTTTTCCTGGGGACACACCCGGCCGCACACGGCAGGCAGGGAGTTCTTGTTCTTCAGGATGTGGATGGCGCCGTCAAAATCCTTTTCCGTCAGGGCATGGATGAACTGGGGAATGTCCACGTTCACCGGGCACCCCTTCACGCACTGGGGATTCTTGCAGTTCAGGCAGCGCTGGGCTTCATCCACCGCCGTGTCTTCCGGATAGCCCAGGGCCACTTCCTCGAAATTATGGTTCCGTACATCAGCCGGCTGTTCCGGCATGGGATTTCTCATTCCTCCACGCATCTGCAATGCCCCCCGCAACTGTATTCTACTGCTTCCTGGTCCTTGTACATCTTGGAACGCTGCATCAGGTTCTTGAAGTCCACCTGATGGGCATCGAATTCCGGCCCGTCACAGCAGGTGAACTTGCTTTCATTGCCCACCTGCACCCGGCAGCCGCCGCACATGCCGGTGCCGTCCACCATAAGGCAGCTGAGGCTGGCAGTGGTCTTCACGTTGTAAGGCCGGGTGACCTTGGCCACGTTCATCATCATGATGATGGGGCCGATGGCCACCACCAGATCCGGATGGTTCCCTGCTTCCAGCATTTTCCGGAGGGGATCGGTAACAAAGCCCTTGATGCCTTCGGACCCGTCGTCGGTGGTGATGATCACTTCATCGCTGATCTTTTCCATCCGGTCCCGCCACAGGATCAGGTCTTTGTGACGGCCCCCGATGATGGTGATCACCTTGTTGCCCAGTTCGTGATAGGCCCGGGCGATGGGATGGACCGGCGCCACGCCGATGCCCCCGCAGACCATGACCACGGTACCGAATTTGCCCATTTCAGAAGGCTGGCCCAGAGGTCCCAGGATGTGCTGGATATCGTCTCCCTGGGCGAAATCTTCACACAGGTGCCGGGTGGTGTTCCCCACCGCCTGGACCATCAGGGTGATGGAGCCTTTTTCCCGGTCGAAATCGCCGATGGTCAGAGGGATCCGTTCGCTGGTTTCATCCACCAGTACCATGACGAACTGTCCCGGTTTGCATTTGTGCGCAATGAGAGGCGCATCCACTTCAAATTCCCAGACTGCAGGTGCCAGCTGCAGTTTTTTCAAGATCTTTGCCACACCAAACACTCCTTTATTGTCGTTTTTCATTCATCGTCAGCCGTTCATCGTCCGTCAGGACGGTGGTGGGGTCCGGCCAGCGGCCCCGTTCTTCACTCTGCACTGGCTGTCATTTCCTTCAGACACTGTCCCACTTCCGCGGTGACTTTCTCCAGGTCGATGGTGGTCAGTTCTCCTTTGCGCAGCAGGATGTTTCCGTCCACCAGCACCGTGTCCACGTCCGCGGAGGACCCGGCATACACCAGAAGGGACGTGCGGTCGTGCCGGGGGTACCAGGCCGGGGAGGCCATGTTGTAGAGCACCACATCCGCCTTCTGGCCCACTTCCAGTTTCCCCAGGTTTTTCAGGCCCACAGCTTCCGCCCCCATCCAGGTGCCCATGGCAAGGGCCTGGGAAGCCGGTACCGCCTTGGGATCCCCGGACTGGGTCTTGGCCAGCATGGCCGCCAGCCGGACTTCTTCCAGCATGTCCAGATTGTTGTTGCTGCTGGCCCCGTCGGTGCCCAGACCTACGGTGATGCCCTTTTCCAGCATCCGGGCCACAGGAGCGATGCCGCTGGCCAGTTTCAGGTTGCTCTGGGGGTTGTGGGCCACCCGGACCTGGTGCCGGGCCATAATGTCCATATCCTCCTCATCCACATGGACACAGTGGGCCGCCAGGGTCCCTCCGTCGAACATCCCCAGTTCTTCCATCAGGGCAATGGGGCTCTTGCCGTACTGTTTCCGGCAGTCCGCCACTTCCCCGGCGGTTTCCGAAAGATGCATGTGGATCTCCGCTCCCAGTTCCCGGGCCCGGGCGATGACGGATTTCAGATAATCCGGGCTGCAGGTGTACGGGGCATGAGGACCGAACATCACGGTGATCCGTCCGTTCTGGGCCCCGTTCCAGGTCTTGTACAGCTGCGTGTTCTCCTCCAGACGGGCGGCCCCGTCTGCCACGCTGCTGCCGGTGAGACCCCGGGACAGTACTGCCCGGATGCCGCTGTCCGCTGCAGCCTTGGCAGTTTCTTCCATAAAGAAATACATGTCGGCGAAACAGGTGGTGCCGGTGCGGATCATTTCCGCGATCCCCAACAGGCTCCCCCAGTACACCGCCCGGCCGTCCAGTCTGGCTTCCAGGGGCCAGATCCGGTTCTGGAGCCAGTCCATCAGGGCCATGTCGTCGGCATAGCTGCGGAACAGGGTCATGGCCACATGGGTATGGGCGTTCACCCACCCGGGCACCGCCAGGTGATTCCGTCCGTCGATCACTTCCCGGCCTGCCACCGGTTCTGTGCCCACATACCCGATGGTGCTGCCGTTGATCCCGATGTTGAACAGGGTCCCGTCCCCGGGATCTGTCAGTTCCACATTCTGCAATACGATATCATATACCATGTCCAGCGTCATTCCTCCTTTTTGTCCCCGCCGAAAGCCTCCAGCCGGAAGCCCCCGTATTCCTGCAGGGCCTGGGCGCAATGGCAGCTGTGGGTCAGAGGCCCGTCATCCTGCACATAGGCTTCGATCACGGACAGGATCTGCTTTCCCAGCTTCTCCATGGCTTCCGTCACTTCTTCGTGGGACAGGGCCCGGGCCGCCAGCCCGGAACCCATATTGGTGACCACGGAACAGTTGGCGTAGCAGATTTCCGCTTCCCGGGCCAGTACCGCTTCCGGCATGTTGGTCATCCCGGCCACGTCCCCGCCCATGGCTCCATACATCCGCACTTCCGCCGCCGTTTCGTACCGGGGCCCTTCCGTCACCACATAGGTCCCCTGTTTGCTGTGCCGGAGCCCCAGTTTCACCAGGCAGCGGATCAGCCGTTCCCGGAGAGCCGGGCAGTAGGGCTGGGCGAAATCCACATGGGCCACCTGGCCGTTCTCCCCGTTGAAGAAGGTGTTCACCCGGCTTTTGGTAAAGTCCAGGATCTGGGTGGTGGCCACAAAAGTCCCCGGAGGCAGTCCCCGGTTCAGGGACCCCACCGCCGTAAAGGACAGGATCTCCGTGACTCCCAGCTTCTTCAGGGCGAAAATGTTGGCCCGGTAGTTGATCTTGTGGGGCGGGACACTGTGGTCCAGGCCGTGCCGGGCCAGGAAATAGATCTCATGGCCGGCGGCGGTCCCCTTCAGGCAGTGAGCCTGGCCGAAGGGCGTATCCACCGTTAAGGCGGTGAGCCGGCCGAAGGAGGACGCATCCTCCACCCCGGTGCCGCCGATGATGCCGATTTTCCGCAATTGGAATCACCTCGCTCAGTTTGATGGTTCAACAAAGGAAAGCAGGTCTCCCAGGGACCGGATCACATAATCCGGCTGAATGAACCGGTCGAAGAATTCCTGCCGGAATGAGGTCCAGCCCACCTTCACCGTCTGGCAGCCGGCTTTGTGGCCGCTGACCAGGTCATAGGGGCTGTCTCCCACACAGAGGCAGTCCTCTCCGGCAAGGCCCAGCAGTTCCAGGCCCTTTTCCATAGGTTCCGGGTCCGGCTTGTGGGCGCTGCATTCCTGGCACCCGATGATGCCGTCGATGCAGTCTTCCAGCCCCAGACACCGGAGCCCCCTAAGGCAGCTGGCTTTGAACTTGCTGGTGACAATGGCCATGGGGACCCCGGCCCGGCGCAGGGCAGCAAGCCCCTCCTTCACTCCGGGAAAGGGCTGGATCATGGCGTCGTGCCAGGCGGTGTTGTACTGGCGGTAATAAGCCACCATCCGGTCCATCTCTTCCGGATCGGTGCAGCCGGTGATCCCGGCCAGGCCGTCCCGGAGAGGCAGGCCGAAGGTGTTGATGATGGTCTGGTCATCCACCTGATTTGCTGGGACGAAATGGTCCAGGGTCTGGTGGAAGGTGGCCAGGATCAGGGGCGTGGTGTTGGCCAGCGTCCCGTCAAAGTCAAATAAAATTCCCCGTGCAGCCACAGAAAGCCTCCTTCGAACATACTACAACGGTCATTTTACCATGAATCGACAGAAAATTAAAGGATTTTAAAGGGGGCAGAAGTACCGGTACGGGCACCACTGGCACCCCTCTTTCCTGGCGGGGAACTGTTCTTCTTTGTCCCAGGTCAGCAGATTTTCCAGAAGGGTCTTCAGCTTTTCTTCTTCCCTGGCCCGGTCCTTCAGTTCCCAGCTGCTGCAGTCCTTCAGGAAATGGAGCCTGGCCCAGGCCACTTTCTGTCCCGGGTACAGGGTTTCCGCCGCCAGGGCGTAGATGGTCAGCTGCCGGGTGTACCCCTGCTTTTCTTCCCCGTCCGCCGGAGGATGGCCGGTTTTGTAGTCCACGATCCCCAGCTGTCCCTCCGGCAGGGTCACCAGCCGGTCGATGCTCCCCTGGAAGGTCACTTTCCCCGCTTCCAGGGGGAACAGTTCCAGTTCGAAATCCCGTTCCGCCTGGGCGGGCAGGCCGGCGATTTCCTGGAACAGGGGGCTGGCGCAGTATTTTTCCACCATTTTCCGCCCTTCCCGGAGGAACACCTGCTTTTCTTCCTCCGTCCGGTCCAGCAGGACCAGAGCTTCTTCCAGGGCCTCCTTTTCCGGTTCTTCCTGGAGCAGTTCCAGCACCCGGTGCACATAGGTCCCCAGGTCGATGGCGGAAATCCGGCTGGTGCCGATGCCCACCGTATCCGGGTCGATACCGGGCATGTGCTGGAAATAATGGTAATAGAAGCTCCGGGGACAGTTGTCGTATTCCAGCAGGGCGCTGGCGGACAGTTCCAGGTTCCGGGGCACGGTCACCGGACGGATCCGGTCATAGACTGCCGGATCCAGGACGAAGGTTTCCCCTTCCCCGGCCTGCTGGGTTTCCTCTGCCTCCAGGATTTCCGCCACATCCAGCATCTCCCAGTCCATCTGGTCCCCGTGAGGACCGCCAGGAGCGAACACCCGCTGGAGGGACTGACCCCATTTTTCCTTGTCCGGATCCGGAGCCTTGCTGTTTTCTTTGGTTTCGTCCACATTCACCAGATACAGGTATTTTTCCGCCCGGGTCATGGCCACGTACAGCTGCCGGTGCTTTTCGGCCCGTTCCAGCCGGTGTTTTTCCCCTTTCAGCCGGGTGTATACGGACGTTTCCGCCAGGTTCCCGTCCCCCGGATCCACCCTGACCCCGAATCCCTGGCCGGGGAGGAACTGGATCCCCAGATGGTCCGAAGGATCCTTTTTGGACAGATCCGGCAGGAACACCGCCGGGAATTCCAGCCCCTTGGACTTGTGGATGGTCATGATCTTCACTGCCTCCGGATCTTCCTCCTGGTTGGCGGCGCTTTCCCGGGCGGACAGCTGGCGCATAAGATCCAGCCGGTCCAGGAAATCCCGGGCCGTGAACCCTTCTTCCATGGCCGCCTTCACCCCCAGGGCCCGGAGCTTCCGGAAGTTGGCCAGTTTTTCCCGTCCGCCCCGCTGGGCCAGCAGGGTGGGTTCCACGGCAAAGGCTTCCTGGAAGCCGTCCATCAGCTCCGGCAGGGACTGGAACAGAGCAGTCCGGTGCAGGGTCTCCAGCTTCCGGGACAGGGTCACGAAGGGTTCTTCCAGGCTCTGTTCCAGGCTTTCCCACAGGCTCAGTTCCGGCCAGGGCTTCAGGAGATCCGTCATCTGCCGGTCGCTGATCCCGCAGAAGGGGGACCGGAGGAACCCGGCCAGGGCCCAGTCCTTCCGGGTGTTCAGCAGGAAGGTGAGCAGGTTGATCCAGTCCACCACTTCCTGCCGGTCATAGAACCCCTTCCCGTCACTGACCTGGGATTTGATCCCCAGGGCGGTAAGGGCTTCCTCATACTGCCGGGACAGATGGATGGCGGGCAGCAGGATGGCCATCTGGCCGTAGGGGAGCCCGGTATCCTCCTGGAGCTGCCGGATGGCCTGGGCCACATACCGGCCTTCCGCCTGCTGGCATTCCTCCAGGGTGCAGTCCCCCTTCTTCAGCACCGCAAAAACAGGATTCCGGGACGAGGGCTGATGGGGATGGAGGGGCTGGGCGGTCACATCGGACTGGCTGTCGGTGCCCAGAAGGTCGTCGAACAGGGTGTTGCAGGCCCCGATGATTTCCGGAGCCGACCGGAAGTTGTCGTCCATGACAATGTTGTTCCCGCCGGTCTTTCCGATGGCGTCCCGGACCTGACGGAACACGCTTACATCCGCCCCCCGGAACCGGTAGATGGACTGCTTGGCGTCCCCCACCACAAACAGGTTCCGGCCCTGGAGGCTCTGGCTGCTGCCTCCGCTGAGGAGATACACCAGTTTCTTCTGTTCTTCGTTGGTGTCCTGGAATTCGTCCACCATCACATACTTGAACCGGCTCTTGTACCGGAGCAGTACATTGGGCCGTTTTTCCAGAAGGTCCACCGCCTTGGCGGACAGGTACCCGAAACTGTACATTTCTTTGGCTTCCGCCGTATCCAGCAGGGTCTGGCGGAACCGGCCAAGGACGGTTTCCCAGTTCCGGGCCTGCTCCGCCCCCAGCGCATCCAGGGACAGCACCTGGAGCCGGTCCAGGGCGGCTTTGGCCTCCTTTACCAGGTCTTTCACCTTTCCGGCGGCGGAAACGGGTTTTAAGGCAGCAGCGGCCCTGTCATAGCACCCCTCAGCGATCCACTGGTGGATCTCTTCCCGCTGGCCGGCCAGGACTTCCAGCTTTTCCCGGCCTTTGGGGCCTGCCTGGTCCCGGGCTTCCAGCAGGGTATCCAGGGCCCCTTCTGCAGCGATCTTCCCCTCTTCTTCCCCTGCCAGGCTGGCTTCATAGGGGGCGGCCAGCCCTCCCGGCAGCGCCAGGATGGCCGGGAGATCATCGATGAGGGCGGTCAGGATCCCCGCCAGACGGTCCGCCGGGTACAGGTCCAACAGGGCCGCCACATCCCCGGCCTGCTGCTGGATTTCCTTCTGGATAAAGGCCTGGGCGGTTTCTTCCCGGAAGGCCCGGATCTGGTATTCTTCCCTGACGGCGAAATCGGGATCCAGGCCGGCTTCCACCGGATTCTCCCGGAGTACCTGGGAACAGAAGCTGTCGATGGTGGTAATGGGGGCCCGGTCCGCCAGCTGGAGCTGTTCCTGCCAGTAGGCCTTTTCTTCCGGATCCAGGGTCTCCGTCAGCCGTTCCAGGATCCCTTTCCGCACCCGTTCCTGCATTTCCCGGGCGGCTTTCCGGGTGAAGGTGATGGCCAGGATTTCCTGGGCAGTGGCCTTCCGTTCCTGGAGGATCTTCAAAAACCGTTCCACCAGCACCCGGGTCTTCCCGGACCCGGCCCCGGCGGACACGGACACGTTCCGGTCCAGGGTGGAGATGGCTTCCTGCTGCTGTGGGGTAAAACTGGCCATGGTATCACTCCTCTTCCTTTTCGATCTCAGTTCTGTGGGGGTTCTCCCCGATCCGGCACAGGTCCCGGGCCGGGCACCAGGCCGGGCATTTTCCTGCAGGCCGGGCAGGGAAACGGCCCTTTCTCATATCCCCCACCGCCTGGTCCACCGCCTTTTGGGCGGCTTCCAGAGCCTGTTTCATTTCCGGGGGACGGGCTTTGGCCATCCAGGGGAAGGCGGTCTTTGCAGCCTTGTCCCAGGCGCCACCCTTCCGGTCCCCGCTGCGCAGGTGCACATAGCCGGCCCCCAGGATCTGCTCTTTGGGCACTTTTCCCAGAGTTTCCAGGGCTTCCAGGTACAGGGGCAGCTGCACCGCCTTTCCCTGGAGGATGTCCTGGCCGGAAGGGGGTGTGCCGGTTTTGTAATCCAGCAGGGTCCAGTTCTTTCCATTGGTATCGATCCGGTCGATCTGGCCGGAGAAATACACCTTTTCCCCGTCGATGGTTTTCACCAGATCCGGCCAGGGGCTGTGCTCCCGTCCAAAGCTCCATTCCACCCGGCCGGGCTTCAGGCCCAGCAGGTCGGCGGCTTCATATTCCATTTCCTTCCGGAGCCAGGCCTTCAGCCATTTCCCGTACCGGTCCCGGAGATGATCCAGAAGAGGACTGTCAGGGATCTTCCCTTCCAGGCAGAGCTTGTGGAACATGTCCCGATAAACCCCATCCAGTTCCTGTTCCAGGGCTTTTCGGTCCAGTCCGGCCAGGCCCTTTCCCAGATGTTTCCCCAGAAAAGCCGCCAGGGTCCGGTGGATCAGGTCCCCCACCACATCCGGCGCAGGGAAGGCACCCTGTTCCACCCAGGGTTCCAGCTTCCACACCTGGCTCACCAGGGCGGCAAAAGGACACTGGAGATATCCCTCCAGGCTGGAGGCGGACAGATGGAGGGGCCGCTTCACCACCCCGGGCACCGTACCGTTCCAGGGGCTGTCCGTCTCTTCCCACCGGCGCTGTTCCGTCCGGGACCGTTCCAAAAAGTCCGGTCCGGCGGCTTCCAGCAGGAAGGCCTTCTCCCGGGGGGCCAGATGGGGCTGTTCCCCCAGGAAATCCACCAGTTGGGCAGCACTGGCACACCGGTCCGGGGTGTTTTCATAGACCGTCACTGGCAGGGCCTCTGTCCCGAAGAAATGGTCCAGTTCAGTGATGTAGGGACTGGGGCCCCCTTCCTCATCCCGGTACCAGCTGAGGTGGAGTTCCCGGCCGGCCAGGGCCACGGCGGACCCGAAAAAGTACCGGTCCGTATCCAGGGCCCGGGCGGTCAGGCTCAGTTCCAGGCCCAGGGCATTCAGTTCTCCCCGTTCCTGGTCGCTGTAGAGCCAGCTTTCCCGTTTCACCGCCGGGAACAGCCCTTCCCGGACACCCAGGATGTACACATAGGGGAAGGATACCCCCTGGATTTCCCCGGCTTCCAGCACCGGCACCCCCTGAGGTTCCCCGGGGGTCAGGGGCAGTTTTCCCTGGTCCAGGGAATCTTTCCAGAATTTCTGCACCAGGTCCAGACTGATTTCTTCATCTGCTTTTCCCAGCTGTTCCCAGGTCTTCACCAGGCTGTCCAAAGTCTTCCGGACGAAATCCTCCGTTTTGGCCAGCACCTTCACCTGGGCCAGGTCCACCTTCCCCTCCTGGTGGAGTTTTCCCCAGGCCAGGGCCAGCTGCCATCCATCCAGTTTTTCCGTAAGGGCGTCCCGCCATTCTTTCGGGGTATGGGAGGTCTGGAGGAAGTCCGTCAGGGTCCAGAAATCCGTATCTACCAGTTCCTTCCGTTGGATATGGGACAGGAGGCTGCCGGCGGTAGGGAAATATTCCTGGGTGTACAGCAGGTCCAGTTTTTCCCGGTCCGTCCGGTACAGCACTTCCATCAGAGGACACCGGAACAGGGCCTGCCATTGGGCCAGGTCCCACTTTTCTTTGGCCGCTGCCAGCAGCTTGGTGAAGAAATCCGTGAGAGGCTGGCTTTTCAGGTCCGCCGCCTGGGGCAGCCGGCAGGGAATCCCGTATTCAGCAAAGGACCGGACCAGACCCTGGTAATCCGCCAGTTTCCGGACCAGCACCAGGATTTCCTCCGGCTTCACTCCCTGCTGGAGCCGTTCTTTAATGGACGTAAGGGCCAGACGGATTTCCTGTTCCTGGCTCACCCCTTCCCCCAGGTGGATGTGGGGCGCCCCGGTATCCGTCCGGGCTCCCGGCTTCCAGTCCCGGGTCAGGGCGGTCAGGTCTTCCAGCTTTTCTGTCACCGGTTCTTCCTGGACCGGAAGGAATCCGTCCCCCAGCAAATCCCCGTAGATCTTTTCCGTCACCTGGCTCAGTTCCGGCCGTTTGGGATCATAAAACAGGCCCACTTCCACTTCGCAGCAGTGTCCCAGGGCCCGGAGCAGCCGGAGCTGGACCGGGGTGAACTGGTAGAATTCGCTGAAGAAGCATTTTTCCCAGGGCACGGTGCCTCCCTGTTCCAGCACCTCCGCCGCCCGGGCGTATTCCTGGGACAGGTCTTCCAGGCGCCGCTCCCGGACTTTGCTGCTGTACACCAGATACAGCTTGGCCAGGTCCATGTCTTTGTTCCGGAGCGCTCCCTCCCGGTTCCAGTTCAGCAGCACCTGCTGGTAAGTGGCCGGGTCCAGATCATCCCGGGAAAATTCGTCGAACAGGGTCAGCAGGCTGTCCCGGAACCCGTCCTTCCCCACCAGGGAGGAAAAGTAGGACAGCTGCCCCCTGAGATAGTCCAGGGTGTCTTCCAGGATCTTTTTCTGGGCAGGCCGGGTGATCCGGGTGAATTCCGTTTCCGCCCGGTTCCACCGGAGGATTTCCCGGGGCAGGGCATCCAGGATGGCAGCCCGGACCGCCCCGGTTTCCCGGACCTTCTGGAAGAAGTACCGGTTGGGCACCAGGAACAGAGCCGCCCCGTAAGGCAGCTCCCGGGCCGCGGCTATGAACCGGTCCCCCATAGATTCCCCCAGCTGGAGGCAGTGAAGGATGTTGGACATGATTGGCTCCTTTCGGTAAAAGGGGCTGTTGCAAAAGCAACAGCCTCCTTTTCAGGTCTCGGGCCACTGGATAGAACCTGTCCTTTGACCAGGTTCTTTTTATTGTGTATCACTGTGTATAACCGTAGGGGGCGCAGGCCCGGCG
>NZ_FR902025.1:8954-11116 GCF_000437815.1 Acidaminococcus sp. CAG:542 | reverse complement strand
TCTTTCAATGTTTCAGTTGAAACATTTCGTTGTTGGAAACCCAGTCGGTTGTTGCCTTCTCAAAGAGAAAGCTTGTATATAATATCAAAAACAGAGACAGCTGTCAACAACTTTTTTATTCTGCCAGTCCATATTCATTCTGACCCGGCTGGCTTTCTGCAAAAAGCAGGTACAGGAACATGAGCAGGTTCAGGGCGGGCACCACACAAACAAACATCCAGAAGCCGGAATGGCCCCGGTCGTGGAGCCGCCGGACCGCCAGGGAAATTTGGGATACAAAAAGCCCCAGAAGTGCCAGATAGCCCAAGGGAGCCAGGAAAGGAAGGATGCCGCAGATAAGGCCGATGATCACCGCTGCCAGCAGCAGCACCAGCCACCGGCAGATATAGGTTCCCCGGCTCATCCGCCCGTTGAAGGAGAAGTACATGGGTTTCCAGGTGTTGGCATCGGGGATGTTGGCCTGGAACCGGGCGCTGAAGCTGGGGTTCCCGTTGGGACCGTACTGCTGGTACTGCTGTTGCTGGTACCCCTGCTGCCAGTTCCCCTGGCTCTGCTGCTGCCAGGTCTGTTGGCCCTGGGTTTCCCCGGCCGTCCCCTGTCCCTTCTGATCAGGAGCCGGTTCCGCCGGTACTGCCGGCTGTTCCGGCTGGGCGCCGTCCCCCCGCATGGCCTGGCTCACCGGAGTCAGCACCAGGGGGGTGCCGTCTTCCGAACAGAAATTCTGGGAATCCTCATAGATTTTATGACATTTGGGACAGGTTTTCATGATTTGCTCCTCTGCTTTTTCTGGGGATGCTTTGCATAATAGGTGGCCAGCTGGTCCCCGATATATTCTCCGTAGGTGTCGCCTTTTTTGTTCCACACATCGTTCACCGCATAGTGATCGGTCATGTTGTTCTCTTCGTCAAAGGTACACAGATACAGGGTCTTCGCCTTTTCGTTCTTTACATCATACCGAGTCTGGGACACCAGGATCTTGGTGCCGTTCACCGGCTTTTTCATGACGGTCTTTTCCCACACCTGATAGGTGTTGGGGCCTTTTTTTTCCAGGGAATCCGGATTGAACCATTTCCGGCCCAGACCAGGGAGGGTCTTAATGAACACCCAGGGTCCCCGCCACCGGGAATAATCCCATTCGTACCGGGCCCGGGTAAAGAGACTGGTCATGGGCTGGAATTCCTGCCATTCCTGGATTTTCCGGTTCCCGGCAGTCTTTCTCCCTTTGGCATCCAGCTGATAGCTGCTCAACTGCCGCCACTTTTTCCCCTTCATGTCGTATTCCCGGTGCCGGAGTTCGCCAGTCATTCCTTTGGCATCGGGCTGATCCCAGAGAACTTTCTCCCAGACCAGCAGGGAGGTGTCCTCCGGCCGTTTCAGGCTGTCCCGGTCCATAAAGATCCGGCCCTCTTCGCTGCCCCCCAGGGTCATCCAGTGGACGGCCAGGGCCGGCAGGGGAAGGACCGTCAGGAGCAGGCCCGTCACACAGGCTCCCAACCACTTTTTCATAACTGACACCTCCGGAAATTTTCTGCTTTGCCCCCCATTATAACATGAAAAAAGGGGCTGTGAAACAGCCCCTTTTTTCAATCTTCCTTATGCACCAGGACTTCCCGCACGGCCTTTTCGAACTTGGCCCTGGGCAGCAGCACATAATGGCCGCAGCCCCGGCATTTAATGCCGAAGTCCATGCCCACCCGGAGCACGTCCCATTCATAGGATCCGCAGGGATGGGCTTTTTTCATCCGGACAATGTCCCCCACTTTGTAATCCGTGTCAGTTTTCATGGGCATCATCTACTTTCAGGGTGGAAATGTCGGTGATCACGAACCCGGCATCCCGGATGGTCTGGATGATGTCCATGGCGTTTGTCAGATCAGCCCGTACGGTAATGGCAGCCCGTTTGGGTCCGAGCTTCCGGGTCAGGACGGAAATGATGTTTACGCCCCGTTTCTTGAAGATGTCTGCCAGCTCGGCCAGCACCCCTACCCGGTCCTGGGTATCCACAGTGATCTTGGTGGACGTCTTGGCATAGCCCAACAGGTCCACAAAGGCCTTGAACACATCCGTATCGGAAATGATCCCCACCACTTTGTTGGCGGTATCCACCACCGGCAGGGCTCCGATTTTGAATTTGTACATGAGATAGGCGGCGGGTTTCACCC
>NZ_FR902025.1:0-8925 GCF_000437815.1 Acidaminococcus sp. CAG:542 | reverse complement strand
GGCGGCGGTTTCCACCCCGTCTTCCGCCTTGACGGTGATCACCGCCTTGGTCATCAGGTCCTTGGCTTTCAGTTTGCCCAGGATGTAGTTGGCTTCATACCGGTCCAGGGTACTGGCGTCGGAAGGCGTGGCCCGGGCCACATCCCCGTCGGTGACAATGCCCTTCAGGTGGCCGTCTCCGTCCACCACCGGGATCCGGCGCAGGTTGTTGTTCAGCATCAGTTCCCGAATTTCCAGCAGGGACTGTTCCCCGGTGACTACTTTTACAACTTTGGTCATCAGATCTTTCACTTGCATGGTTCTGCCTCCTTGTCAGCCGCCCAGATAGGCTTTCTGCACGGCTTCACTGGCTGCCAGTTCGGCGGCCGTCCCGGACAGGACCACCCGCCCGGTTTCCAGTACATAGGCCCGGTCTGCAATGGACAGGGCCATGTTGGCGTTCTGTTCCACCAGGAGGACCGTGGTGCCTTCACTGTTGATTTCCTTGATGATGGAGAAGATTTCCCGCACCAGAAGGGGCGCCAGCCCCATGGAAGGTTCGTCCAGGATCAGCAGCTGGGGACGGCTCATAAGAGCCCGGCCCATGGCCAGCATCTGCTGTTCCCCGCCGGACAGGGTGCCGGCGGTCTGGCTGACCCGTTCCTTCAGACGGGGGAATTTTTCAAAGACTCTCTCTTTGTCCCGGGCAATGCCGTCTTTGTCGGTCCGAAGATAGGCCCCCATGTCCAGGTTTTCCATAACCGTCATTTCCGCAAACACGTGACGGCCTTCCGGCACCTGGACCAGCCCCCGTCCCACCAGTTTGTGGGCAGGGATTCCCACGATTTCTTCCCCTTTATAGAGGATGCTGCCGGTTTTGGGTTTGATCAGTCCGGAAATGGTATGAAGGGTGGTGGATTTCCCGGCCCCGTTGGAACCGATCAGGGTGACGATTTCCCCATCCCCCACTTCCATGTTCAGATCCTTCACGGCGTGGATGGCCCCGTAGTAGACATTCAGATTTTTGATGGTGAGCATCAGGATACCTCCTCGCCCAGATAGGCCTTGATGACCCGTTTGTTGTGCTTGATTTCCTCAGGGGTGCCGTTGGCAATGCAGATGCCGTATTCCAGCACATAGATCCGCTGGCACACGTTCATGACCAGGCCCATGTCGTGTTCGATCAGGAGGATGCTCAGGTTGAATTCCTTTTTGATCCACCGGATCATTTCCATCAGTTCCTTGGTTTCCTGGGGATTCATACCCGCTGCCGGTTCGTCCAGCAGCAGCAGTTTGGGAGAGGTAGCCAGGGCCCGGGCAATTTCCAGCCGCCGCTGTTCCCCATAGGGCAGGTTCTTGGCGGTTTCGTCCCGGAGCTTTTCCAGGTGGAAGATTTTCAGCAGGGCCAGGGCCTTTTCCTCGATGGATTCCTCTTCTTTGAAATACCGGCCGAACCGGCCGATGGCTTCCACCAGACCGTACCGGACCTGGCTGTTGAAGGCGATTTTTACATTGTCCAGCACCGATAGTTCTGAGAACAGCCGGATGTTCTGGAAGGTCCGGGCGATCCCCATCTGGGTCACCTGGTAGGGTTTCTTTCCGTTGATCCGCTGACCGTTGAAGGTGATTTCCCCTTCAGAGGGTTCATACACCCCGGTGAGCATGTTGAAGGCCGTGGTTTTCCCGGCGCCGTTGGGGCCGATGAGACCGATCAGTTCTCCTTCGTCGATCTGCATGGTCAGGTTGGATACAGCCCGGAGGCCCCCAAAGATCATGGACGCGTTATTCACTTTGAGCAGTTCCGCCACGAGACCCACCTCCCAGTTTCATAGATTGGAACATTTTCAGGCTCAGTTCCTTGTTGCCGAAGATTCCCTGAGGCCGGTTCAGCATCAGGACGATCAGGACGATGGAGTAGATCACCATCCGCCATTCCGGATAATCTGCCAGGGCGGCAGAAATGGCCGTCAGCAGCACAGCCCCGGAAATGGACCCACTGATGGAGCCCAGACCTCCCAGCACCACCATAGTCAGTACGTCAAAGGAACGCATGAAGGTGAAGGATGCAGGATGGGCGATGTAGTAGTAATGGGAGAACAGGGCACCCGCGGTACCGGCAAACCCGGCGCCGATGGTGAAGGCCATCACCTTGTACTTGGTGGTGTTGATGCCCATGGTTTCCGCGGCGATCTCATTTTCCCGGATGGCCAGGCAGGCCCGGCCGTCAGCGGAATTCTTGAAGTTCTTGATGAAATAGACCACGAACACCGTGATCCAGAAGGCAATGGGGAAAGTGGTCAGCCGGGGGATCCCCATAAAGCCGGAGGCCCCGCCCACATAGTCGATGTTCAGGATGGCGATCCGGATGATTTCCCCCAGGCCCAGGGTGGCAATGGCCAGATAGTCCCCGTTGAGCCGCAGGGTGGGCATGCCGATCAGGAAGCCCAGGAAGGCGGCGGACACGGTGGCCACAATGAGAGCAATGGGGAAATCCATCCCCAGCTTCACGGTGATGATGGCGGAGGTATAGGCCCCTACCGCCATAAAGCCTGCATGGCCGATGGAGAACTGGCCGGTAAGGCCGTTGATCAGGTTCAGGCTCACAGCCATGATGATGTTGATCAGGATCAGGATCACGTTGGTTTCCCAGTAATCATCCAGGATCTCTTCGTCAAAGAGGAAGTAGAACACAACAAAGAGGATCACCATGATTCCCAGACCCAGCAGGTCCTGTTTGTGGAGGGATTGACGTAAACTCTTCATGGCATTCACCTACACTTTCTCTTTCACGTTCTTGCCCAACAGACCGGTCGGCTTGTAGAGCAGGATCAGAATCAGGATGGCAAAGGCCGCCGCATCCCGATAGGTGGAAGAAAAGAAGCCGGAGACCATGGCTTCCACCAGGCCCATGATGATGCCCCCCAGCATGGCACCGGGCAGGATCCCGATGCCGCCCACAACGGCGGCGATAAAGGCTTTGATCCCGGGCATCATGCCCATGAGGGGATCAATGGAGTTGTAGTAGATTCCCACCAGCACACCGGCAGCCGCTGCCAGAGCGGACCCCAGGGCAAAGGTGGTGGAAATCACCCGGTCGGTGTCGATGCCCATGAGCTTGGCAGCATCCGCATCATAGCTTACCGCCCGCATGGCTTTCCCGGCCTTGGTCTTGTTGACGATGTAGGTCAGGGCCAGCATCAGCAGCAGGGCGCTGACCAGGATCAGGATCTGCTGGTTGTTCACCACCACGCCCCCGATATGGTACACCGTGGGAGCGAACATCGGCGGGAAGGTCCGGGGCTGGGGAGAAACCAGCAGGATCATGCCGTTTTCCAGAAAGAAGGAAACGCCGATGGCGGTGATCAGAGCCGCAATCCGGGGCGCGTTCCGCATGGGCTTGTAGGCGATCCGTTCAATGAGGATCCCGGCCAGGGCCGCCCCGATCATGGCCACGATCAGGGCCGGAAAGAACGGCAGTCCGGCTTTGGTAATGGCCACAAAGCCGATATAGGCGCCCAGCATGTAAATATCCCCGTGGGCGAAGTTGATGAGTTTGATGATCCCGTAGATCATGGTGTAGCCCAGAGCGATCAGGGCATAGATGCTGCCCAGGGATACCCCGTTGACGATCTGTTGGGCGAACTGATGGGCAAAGGATCCGGTATCCATAAGCACCCCTCCTTGTGAAAAAGTTTGGCGTCAGACCGGAGACCGATCCGACGCCGTATGGTAATGGTTTCTTACAGCGTAATCTTTTGTTTGAAGGTCTGTACGCCGTCTTTCATTTCGATGATGATCCCGCCGGAAACAGGGTTGTGATCCTGGTCCAGGGTGTATTTGCCGGTGGCAACCTGCAGATCCTTGATCTTGCTCAGGGCATCAGCAATCTTGGTGCCATCGGTGGAGCCGGCCTGTTTGATGGCTTCCGCCACAGCCAGGGTCCCATCGTAAGCATGGATGGCGAAGGTATCCGGTTCTTCGTTGAATTTGGCTTTGTAGTCCTTGATGAACTGCTGGACATGAGGATCCTTGTCCTGGGCAGAATAAGCGCTGGTGAAGTAGGTGCCGTTCAGGGCTTCTGCACCGGCGATCTGGGCCAGTTTGGGAGAATCCCAGCCGTCGCTGCCCAGGATCGGGCAGGTCAGCCCAACTTCACGGGCCTGTTTGATGATCTTGGAGACTTCTTCGTAGTACCCGGGCACATACAGAGCTTCCGGATTGGTGGCTTTCAGTTTGGTCAGTGCGGACTTGAAGTCCTGGTCCTTGGCCAGGAAGGCTTCCTTGCCTACCACCTTGCCGCCTTTTTCTTCCAGGGTCTTGCCGAACACATCCGTCAGACCTTTGGAGTAGTCACTGGAAGAATCATAGAAAATCGCAACGTTCTTCAGTTTCAGGGTATCTACGGCGAACTTGGCCATCAGTTTGCCCTGGAAGGGATCCGTGAAGCAGGCACGGAAGATGAAGGGCCGTACCTTGCCTTTTTCATCCACGGTGATCCCGGGAGCCGTGGCCACAGGAGCCATCAGAGGCACCTTGCTGTTGGTCACTACCGGCGTGGCGGCAGATACGCAGCCGCTGGTGGCCGGCCCGATGATAACCGAAACCTTATCCTTGGTGATCAGCTTGGTGGCTGCGTTCCCGGATTCGGAAGGCTCGGACTTGTTGTCCGCTTCCACCAGCTTGATTTTCTTGCCGTTGATGCCGCCTTTGGCATTGATCTGTTCCACCGCCAGCTGTACCCCTTTGTAGGTGGATTTGCCGTAGTTGGCTACGTTCCCCGTCAGTTCGAACAAAGCACCGATCTTGATTTCATTGCCATTGTCTTTCGCTGCATCTTTCTTGCCGCAGCCGGTAAACATAGACGCCACGAGAGTTGTCATCGCCAGCGCGCCGACCGCTTTTTTCCATGCTTTCATCAACAACACCTTTGCTTTCCTGGTATTTCTTGCCGGGGACCCGTATAAAATGACCGGTCGGCCTTGCAAGCTATAGTTATTATACGCACTAATTCACATTTTTGCAACATTCTTTTTTACAAAACATATTACGATTTTTAAAAATATACAGTTGTTTTATGTACATTTTTTAACTAGTTCGTCTGGAAAGGATTTTTGTATTTATTTCAAGAACATTTTCTGAAAACAAGGAGGGCCGCTGAACTTTCTCCTTTGGGCACGAAAAAAGAGCTGCCGCTTTCGCAACAGCCCTTTTCTCTTACAGTTTCCGATATTCCGCCTTCCACCGGATGGCTTCGATGGCCTTTTTGGGATCTTCCACAGGGATCCCGTTCAGCCCTTCCTTCACTGCCTGGCACACCACTTTTTCCGCCAGGATCTTGGTGAAATTCCCCATTTCCCGGACAGGAGGCAGAACGGAAGCCCCGGGCTTTTTCATGTCCACCAGATCGGTAAGGGCATGGGCCGCTGCTGCCAGCATCCCGGGAGAAACCTTCCGGGCCCGGCAGGCCGCCACAGCCAGCCCCATCCCCGGGAACACCAGGGAGTTGTTGGCCTGGCCGATTTCAAAAATGGTCCCGTGATACACCACTTTCCGGGAAGCGGTACCCGTGGCCACCAGGGCTTTTCCGTCGGTCCAGTGGAGCAGGTCGTCAGCATTGGCTTCCGCCAGGTCCGCCGGATTGCTCAAAGGGAAGATAATGGGCCGGGGAGTATGGGCGGCCATTTCCTGGACGATTTCCTTGGTAAAGGCTCCGGCGGCGGTGGAAGCTCCCACCAGGATGGTGGGATGGATGGCCTTCACCACGTCTTCCAGATTGTCCAGTTTGGCTCCTGCCGGGAATTCACTCCGTTTCCGGGCATAGGGTTTCTGCTGGGGCGTCATCCCTTCCGTATCTTCAAACAGCAGCCCCTGCTGGTCCACCAGATAGAACCGGCTCCGGGCTTCTTCCTCGCTGAGCCCCTGGAGCTTCATTTCTTCAAAGACCTGCCGGACAATGCCCATGCCGGAGGTACCGGCCCCGAAGCACAGGAAGGTCTGGTCCGTAAGCTTTTCCCCGGAGGCTTTCAGGCCCCCCAGGATGGCAGCCAGGGTCACGGCTCCGGTGCCTTCGATGTCGTCGTTGTACACCGCGTACTGGTCTTCATACCGTTCCAGGAGACGGGCGGCATTTTCCCGTCCGAAGTCCTCGAAATGGACATACAGATGAGGAAAGAGCTTTTCCGCGGTCTGGAGGAAGGCATCCACAAAGGCGTCGTACCGTTCGTCGCTGATCCGTTCGTGATGGAGTCCCAGGTACAGAGGATCATCGATCAGGGCCTGACGGTTGGTCCCGGCATCCAGCACCACCGGCAGTACCTTGGCAGGATCGATGCCGGCGGCCGCGGTGTACACCAGGATCTTCCCGGTGGAAATGCTCACTCCGTTGGTGCCCCAGTCCCCGATGCCCAGGATGCTTTCCCCGTCGGTGACCACAATCAGCTGGATTTCCCGGCCGGAAGCCCCGTTCTTCAGGGATTCCTCAATGTCGTCCATATTGTCGATGGACAGGTACACGGCGTTCTGGGGAGTGGTGAACAGTTCGCTGTACTGCTTCACACTTTCCGCCACCCCGGGAGCATAGAGCACCGGCATGAGTTTTTCCAGGTGGTGGGAGAACAGATGGAAGAACAGGGTCCGGTTCCGGCTGAACAGCTTCATCAGGTAATGGCGCTGGACCGCCTTGTTGGGCCGTTCGCAGAAGTTGTCATAGGCCTGTTTGTCCTGGAGTTCGATGGTTTCCACCTGAGGGGGCAGAATACCGATCAGGCCGTACTTTTTCCGTTCCTCCCGGGTGAAGGCCGTTCCCTTGTTCAAAAATGGATCATTCAGCAGATCATAACCGCGTTTGCTGATTGTCATGATAATTTCCTCTCTTTCCCACTGCACAGCAGCCATGGACAGGTTGTTTCCAGATTGTTTTCGTATGCCCATTGTATCCATTGAAACAGAAAAAGTACAATATTTTATTTTCTCTGACCCAAACTTCAGGTTATAATAAAATGACAGCTGACCGCTGACCGTTTTTTAACAAGGAGCCCATCATGAAACTTACTCAGATTGAATATTTCATCGCCGTCTGCGAATGCGGGAGTTTTTCCCGGGCGGCGGAAAAATGCCATATTTCACAGCCGGGAATTTCCAAGGCCATCCGGGAACTGGAGGAGGAATGCGGGGTGGCCCTGTTCCAGCGGAACCGGAACAACATCCAGATCACCCGCCGGGGCCGGATCCTCCTGGAACACGCCCGGCAGTTCCAGAACCACTACCGGAACCTGTGCCAGGTGGTCCGTACCCTGGGCACCGGAAAGGCCCTGATCCGGATCGGCATCGCCACCATGCGGGGAAACACCATCTTCCCCCAGATCCACGGGGCCTTTCTGAAATCCCACCCCCAGATCACTATCGAAACGGTGGAAGAGACCACCAAGGTGCTCTACGAACTGCTGGACCGGCAGGAAATCGACTTTGCCCTGTGCGTCACCAACCGGCTGCCGGAGGAACCCAGCCACTGTCTGCTGCTGCGGAAAAGCTATCTGAAGCTGTTCGTCCGCCAGGACCATCCCCTGGCCCAAAAAGAGGCGGTGGATCTCCTGGAGCTCCGGAATATCCCTCTGGTGCTGTTTTCCGACCATTTCGACCAGACCGCCTACATCCGCCGCATGTTTGCCCAGAGCGGGGTCCATCCCTGGATCCTCCACCAGACCACCCAGGTGTTCACCATCCTGGAATACATCCGGTCCGAAGGGGCCGCCGGATTCCTGACGGAAGAAATCGCCCAGCAGGAACCGGACCTCCATGCCCTGTCCGTCCGTCAGTTCCAGCCTGCCTTCATTACCCTGGACTGGAACAAAGACCTCCATTTCAACCCGGCCATGGAGGAATTTGTGCGGTTTGTGAAAAAGGGTCTGCCGACTGTATAAAAAACAGTCAGCAGACCCTTTTGTCAGCTGTTATTCCCAGATCGTCTTCATGATTTCTTTGTACTTCTCGTCCAGTTCCTTGCTGATCATCTGGAACAGGCCATACATCATGTTCCCGTCCACCTGGGGTTCCCGGAAGATCACGCAGGTGTCCATGATCAGGGATTCTTCCTTGTCCAGATAGAATTTGAAAGCCTTGTAGGTGCTGTTGTACTGGTTCAGCATTTCCAGCAGGGCTTTTTTGTTGCTTTCTTTCAGGGCCTTGGGAGCCAGCAGCACCCGAATCACCCCGAAGGCGCTGTCATCCAGTACCACGATCAGCTGGAGGGGAGTCCCTTCCACGTCCAGATGGGACCGGAACACCACCGTATGGAACGGATCGTCTTTGATGGGATCCACCACAAAGGCCTTGGGATCTTTCTTTTCTACAAAACGCTTGAAGCTTTCCGCTTTCTGGTTCAGTGCTGCCATTGGTATCCTCCTTCAGCGGGAGCGGTCCCGCTTTCTTTCTTAACAGGATAAGCCATGGAGGAAATCCCGTCAAGTTTTCCACTTATCAACAGGCTTATCCACAAAAATGGTCAGGTTATCCACATTTCCTGTGGATAACTCTGTGGGTAAGTCCCAGATATAGTGCAAAAGTCCGTTCACCCCACAATATCCAGAGCCACTTATCCACTTGTGCACAGGATATCCACAGGAAAAGGGGGCTGTTGCATGAGCAACAGCCCCTCAGTCAGAAGTCCGGAGTCTGAAGTCGGAAGCCTCAGGACAGGATCCGCCTGGCTGGACGGATCCTTTTGATTATGTAAAACCAGAATCGAAATCAATCTGAGCAATCATTTCGTCTAAAGGTTCTACACATTCAAAAATTTGCATGCAAATTTAACATTCGGCTCCAGACTTCAGACTCCAGACTTGAGCCGCTACGCGGCTCTACAGCTAGGGGGGTGTTGCACGTAACGTGCAACACCCCCCTTTTTCTTACTCTTCCTCACCCACCGTATTCACTACGGCCAGTGCGGCT
>NZ_FR902024.1:0-4807 GCF_000437815.1 Acidaminococcus sp. CAG:542 | reverse complement strand
TCGGCTGGAGACTAGTGACTAGAGACTGTAAGCTCATGTCCATTTGCCCCCGGCAAATGGTCTCCTTTGGCGCGAGACTGAAAAGCGGCTGGCCGCTTTTCGTTCTCCGTTCTCCTTGCAATCCCCTGTAACTGTGTTATAATGAAAATACAAATGGTGCTGTCTGGTGACGGTCAGCCCCATAGCAGTGTATGGAAAGAAATCCGCCTACTGTTGGAAGCTGGAGGCGGATTTCTTTATGCCCGAATTGCAACGATAATCACGAAGAGGATTACCAAAAAGGTAAAAAAATCGTATTTCGTCATAGGGCTCCACCCCATTTCTGGGGCAAGATTTGACCGCCTACCGTATAGACAACACCGTGTACAGTATAACATATCGTGATATGGGAAGCCAGATGCCGGGCATCTGGCTTTGAACGTTTTGGCCCCTTGGGCGGCCGGGATGGGTTTGCCTTCGGCGAACCCCTACGCCGCCGTTGTCCATGGACCGATAACAACGCAATACTCCGGAGGGTCCTGGTCTTTGCAGGGTGCGGCCAATCGATGAAATACGTTTTCATCAGTTTGCCAAGCCCTGACGCTCTGCTCTCTGCCCTCTTTACTTGCCCTTCAGCAGCTTGTTCAGCCCTTCACAGAACGCTGTCAGTTCGTCATCCCGGGCTATGGCCAGGAATTTCCGGTTCCCGGGCTGGAGGATCATTTTGCCGCTCCACATGCTGGTGGGCGGTTCTATCCGGCCGATTTCTTTGAGGGGAACGGCTCCCGTTTCAGAGGAAATGAGGGTATCCCAGGTCAGGAGGAAGCCGTCCCGGGCCGTTCCCCTTACGGTTTTGTCGCAAAGGACAAGGACATCCTTTGGATCCAGCCCATAGCTTTGGGCATAGCTGGACAGGGCATTGGCCATCTTCTTGGGCGGGATATCAGGGGCACAGTACAGATAGGTATTGGTTTTATTGGCCAGGGGAGCCAGCTGCTGTACAAAGGCCAGGAGGGCTGCCCGGTCAGTTCCTTCTGAAGAGGTCTCTTTTTCTGCAGGCCCCACTGCCAGAGGAGCACCGCAATGGGAACAGAACCGGGCCCCCGGTTTGGCCGGGGTTCCGCATTGGGAACAGAAACCTGCGGCCGGGCGGTCAGCAGGGACAGCGGGCGCCTCCTGAGCAGCAGGCCGGGGTTCCTCCGCCGCCTGGCTGCCGGAGGGTTCCCTTTTGTCTTCCTCTTCGTCTTCCTCTTCCTCATCGGCAAAGACACCGTGGGCTTCGGCAAGATTGTATTCTTCCTTGGACAGGATCACTTCTTCTGACAGCCAGGAGGCAAAATTGGCATCCAGACTGCTGCAGTCACTTTCTTCAAAGGTACAAAGGACAAAACCCGTATCACTCTGGAGCGTATGATCCTGGTCCAGGAACACCCGGCAGAAATCATCCACGAAGGCTTTTCCGCCCTGGGAGGTGAAGATATCCCCTTCGTCTGTCAGAAGGAACCCTTTCTTTCCCTTTCCCCAGAGCAGGGCGTTGGAGGCATCACAGAGCAGCAGGACTTCAGAGCGGTCCACACCCAGACGGCTGCCGTAGGCCTTCATGGCGTTGTCCAGAAGGTCTCCGGGGATATTGTCCCCCAGATAGTAATGGCTGCCTTCAAGCTGAGCCCCATGCTTGCTTTCCAGATAGGCCAGAAGGTCCGGGTATTCACCGGCAGCCTTCAGACAGATCCGGGCGGTTTTCGTTTCCTCCGTTTCCGGCTGGAGGCTGGCCGCCCGTTCATACCAGCTCATGGCCTTCCCATAATCGTAACAGTCTTCCAGATCCTGGTTGCCCCGGAGTGCCGCCGCCTTCACCATGGCTTCAGCGTTTTCTCCTGCTGCGGCCTCTTCATAACAGGCCAGAGCCTCCTCAACGCGTCCTGCCGCCTGGAATGCGTCCCCCAGGGCCAGGTCCACCTGCTGCAGAGGGGCCAGGGCTTCTGCCAGATTTCCGGCCAGGGCTGTGCGCAGCAGGTCCCGGGCTTTTTCCAGGTCCTTTTCACAGCCTGTTCCCTTTTCCCGGCACAGACCGGTCTGGAGACATGCCTGGGGATCCTTCGCCTCAGCCCCTTTCTGATACCACTGGAAAGCGGCCTCCTTATGGCCGGCTTTGGCTTCTTCCAGGCCCATCCGGGCACAGGCCGGCCCAACGCCCTTTTCAGCCGCCTGGCGGATCAAAAGGTCTGCTCCTGCCAGATCCACAGCCGTCCCTTTTCCATTTTCTTTCAAACGGGCCAGTTCCCAGCAGCCTTCCGGACTGCCACAGTCCGCCGCTTCCTGGTACAGGGCACAGATTTCTGACCAGTCCGTTTCTTCTTCCTGCCGGAGCCGGGCCCCCTGTTCCAGATCCCAGGCAGCAAGGACTTCCCGGGCCTTCCCGTATCCCAGCTTCGCGCTGCGCCGGAGATAGTCCAGGGCCCTTTCTTCGTTACTGTCCTTGTATTTTTGGTAGTTCTTGAAAAGGGCCTCCTGGAAGGCAGGGGTATGGCGTGCCTTGTTGGTCCGTTCCAGGGCTTCTGCGGCCCCTTCTACGCCCAGTTCCGCAGCCTTCCCATAATACTTTGCGGCCTTGTCAAAGTCCTGGCCGTCTTCCATTTCCGTCCCGGTTTCATAGAGTTCGCCCTCTTTCATATTGGCTTCTCCATGGCCCCATCTGGCCGCCGCGGACAGGTAGTCGTATTCCGGAGACCCGTTTTGGACACTCTGCCGGTAGAATTCCCAGGCCGCATTGGGATTCCCCAGTTCTGCCGCCGTCTTCAGCCATCGGGCCGCTTCTTCCGGGTCCCCCAGATCCCGGCACACAAGTCCCAACCGGCACATGGCTTCCCTGTCCCCCATGTCCGCAGCCGCCTGATAAGAGGCCGCCGCCTGCTGCCGGTCTCCCTTGTCCAGGGCCTTCCGGGCGTCCTTTTTGAAATTTTCCACCTGAGCCGCGGCCACTGCCTCATAAGGCGGGGCAAACCGGATATTATAGAAGCGGATCTTTTTGGCTGCAAAATCCAGGGGCTCCGTCCCTTCATAGGCAAACTGGAGATGGTCACCGAACCCGTAATAAGAAACATGTTCCAGCTCCGGATAGAAGGGAAGGGTCTGGTCGCTGGCATTGACCAGCACAACCCGTTCTTCCTCATACCCTTCCGGATACTCCCGCATCAGATACTGGAGAGCCGCCATTTCCCCAGGGGTCCTGATGGCCTGGCCTTTTTCAATGCCCAGGCAGTCCACCCAATAGGGAAAAGGGATGTTCCCTTTCTGATGGAGGCCGCTCCATAAATCCCCGGCCAGGGAAAGCCCCTCTCCTTCCGCATCCGCCACTTTCAGGATATCCGGAATGGCCTCCGGGGCCAGTTTCGCCATGGCCCGGTATACGGAACGGCTGTCCGCAGTCTGGGTCAGGCAGTCACAAAGGGTCTCCATGGCCGTTTCTTTGCTGCAGCGGCCTTTTTCCATCATCACCTCGATGTTGTCCAGCCGGCTCTCCACTTCTTTGTTCCGGAAGCTGAAGGGAGGGAGCTTGTGATGCTCTGTCAGGGTCACCATCAGGTAGTTGACCAGCCAGACGGAAATCACGTTGTCCGCCAGATTGCCCCCCAGGCTCCCGTAATTCCGGCGGTCCAGACGCTGCCGGATGAACCGTTTGGCCCTGTCTGAATAGGAATTGCCCGTAACAGCCCGTCCCAGGGCGCTCAGTCCGTCGGAAGCCATGTTGAGCATGCCGGCTTTCACCGCACCGGTAATGGCCCCGGTGATGCCGAAGCCGCCTCCCTGCCAGTGGGCCTTGTTCATCTCTTTTTCTTCCCCCAGCTGCTCCAGGTAGCGGGAGATCGCCGCCTGGTCTTCGGCCAGCCCGGTAACCAGTTCTGTTTTCTTGTACTGCTCAAAAAGTCTGTCTTCCAGATCTTTTTTACTTACAAAATCGATGCCGTGATTGAGCAGGACTTCCACCGCCGCCTCTATGGAAGGATCGCAGGCATTAAAGATGATCCTGGTCAGGTCCCCCACCAGGGAAGCCGGGTCCGTGTATTCCTCCACCGCAACGTGTTCCCGGATATACCGGCCCACAAGCCGTCTCTGCCGGGCCCCTTCCCGGTTGAAGGGGGCCCACAGCTGCCGCCGCAGGGCCAGAGGCCGGGGGAAATCGATGTGATATTTGGAAAGGATGACGCACTGGCTGCCCGGCACATCGGGCAGGGTTTCCTCCACAGGTGCAGGGGCCGTCTCTCCACCGGGCTTTCCGGATGCAGAAGGTGCCGCCGGGGCCGCTGTGCTGCCTGCCGGGGCCCCTGCCTCTTTGTCTGCCGCCGGGGCACTTTCCGGCACCGTACCGTTTGGCATTTCCGGCATCCTGGCCCCGCAGTTAAAGCAGAATTTGGCCCCATCCGGCAGTTTCGTACCACAATTTATGCAAAACATTTTCAGTCCTCCTCTGAAAAGATTTTCCTTATGTCAGTACTACTCTACCATACCTGGCCGGAGAAAAAAAGTATGAAAGAGGGCGGCCGGGCCCCTGGGGCCGTTTCTGACTTCTTGCCATGCCCTCCGGGCGGCCGGGACGGGTTTGCCTTCGGCGAACCCCTACAACCTCGTTGTCCATGGACCGATAACAACGTAATACTTCGGAGGGTCCTGACCTTTGCAGGATGTGGCCAATCGATGAAATACGTTGTTATCGGTTTGCCAGACCCTGACGCTGTAGGGGTGGGCCCCAGGCCCGCCCTTCCCGGCCTGCGGGTTTCAGATATTCCCAGGAACCCGCCCTGCGGGTTCCTTCCATCGGCTGGAGACT
>NZ_FR902023.1:0-1346 GCF_000437815.1 Acidaminococcus sp. CAG:542 | reverse complement strand
CAGGGACGAACGGGTCTGCCCTCCCGGCGGAGCGCTTTCGCGGATGGAAGAGTATAGAAGCTTTTTGCCTTCTGGGCGGCTCCTACGGTTCTGTGCTCTTCACTCTGCGCTTTCGGCCCCATGAACGAATAACTATACTGTGATGAAGGGTTCACCGAGAACTTGTTGACACATACCTCGTCACTCCCTTCCTGTTGCCCACGCAACAGCCCCATGGTATACTGATAGGAATGAAACAAAGGAGGCTTTTTTTGTCCATGACGGAGGAAAAGAAGAAACGGTCCTGGATCCGGTCCAAACTGCCCTTTCTGGTACTGACCCTTTTGGTGATCCTGGGGGTGGTGGGGTACAATTACCGGACGGACATCGAGATGCGCATCGTCCATTTGAAACCCCAGCCGGTGCGCCAGGTGGAACTGGGAAAAATGGGGCTCCAGCTCCAGCGGTTCAATACCCCGGAAATCACCAGCTACGATGTGGACAAGATCCTCAGCTTCGTAATCCGGGATGACCGGTTCTATCTGGCCCTCCGGAGCCAGGACGGGGACAGCACGGCGGTCCAGGCCTATGAACGAAAAGAGGGGAGCCTGTTCCCTCTCCGGAGCTTCGGGAAAAAGGGCACCTACACCATCCCGGATAAAATGGTCCTGAGCGTGAACATTGCCGGGAACGGGGACATTGTGTATGTGAAGAAGGGACTCCATACCCTCCGGGACGGGAACGACATCATCAGCCTGAAGGGGAACACCACCGCTACCCGGGTGGCCTTCCTGCCCAGTGGGGAACAGGCCTATCTGTACGGCAACGACAATTTCACCCTGGCGGAGTACCATGACGGAGCCTTTGAAAAGAACAAGCCCGCCTTCCTCCACAACCGGGCCAAACCTTTTGCAGGAGGCCTGACCCAGGTGCGGATCACGAAAGACGGAACCATTTTCGGGGGCGGACGGATCAAGCCCAACGGCCTGAATATGGTGGAAGCTTTCAACAGCAGGGGGAAGGCTCTCCGGAGCTTTGGCAGTCCCATCCAGACGGATAAGGATTCCATCTACAACCTGATCGATATGGCGGTGCTGGACCATTATCTGGTGGTCATCGACGGGTTCACCCTGAAGTTCTGGACCCGGGAGGGACAGTACCTGGGGACCCTGAACAGTTCCAAGGTGCTGGGAGACAACCTGAACTGCGCCAAACTGGCTCCCATCGACGGGAACACCCTGGGGATCCTGGCCTTCGTCCGGAATGCCCAGACCCGGCTGGTGGAGATCCGGATCTTCGCACTGACGTTTCCAAGGTGAACCAGCCTCATGAACCCCATATTTTTGAACGTGTAAATCGGTACCGTA
>NZ_FR902022.1:0-13811 GCF_000437815.1 Acidaminococcus sp. CAG:542 | reverse complement strand
GGCTTGCCCCTGGCAGATTGTGCTATAATATTCTGTATAAACAGTTTTTTTGCTCCAACCGTCTGCAGTTTCTGTCTGAAAGGGAGGAAGATATCGTGGGACTCAGGAAATTCAGCTTTAATTTTGGCAGGACCACCCAGGAAGTGGAACTGCCGGAGGAACGGATCAGCAGCATCATCGAAGGCCGTCCGGTGCCGGCGGTGGATGTGGAGCAGGCCACCCTGGAGGCCATGCGCCATCCCATCGGCTGCCGGCCTCTCCAGGAAATGTTCGGGAAAGGGGACAAGGTCTGCCTGGTCATCGCCGATGTGACCCGTTCCTGGAACCGGTCTTCTGAATATGTGATCCATGTGGTCAATGAACTGAACCTGGCCGGGGTGCCGGATGAGGACATGTACATTGTCTTTGCCCAGGGAACCCACCGGGAGCAGACTCCGGAGGAAAATGTCCGGGTGGTGGGCGAAGAAGTGGCCCGGCGGATCCGGATGTACCAGCACCACTGCCGGAACAACGATGAACTGACCTGTGTGGGGACCACCCGGTTCGGGACCCGTGTGATGCTGAACAAGCGGGTGGTGGAAGCGGACAAGATCGTGATCATCGACGGCATCACCGCCCATCTTTTTGCCGGCTATGGGGGCGGCCGGAAACTGCTCCTGCCCGGGGTGGCCGGCTGGGATACCATCCAGGAGAACCACTGCCATGCCCTGGCGGACCATTTTGGGGACGGCATCAACCCCAAGACCCGGAACGGAGTACTCCAGGACAACCCGGTGAACTACGATATGCTGGATGCCATGGAGATGGTCAAGCCCACGTTCCTGGTCCATTCCATCATCAACAATGAAGGGAAAATCTGCCGCATGGTGGCCGGTGATCCCTACCAGGCCTGGCTGGAAGGGACCCGGATCTGCCATGACAACCAAGCGGTCTCTTTCAAGGCCCGGGCGGATGTGACCTTTGCCTGTGCCGGGGGCTATCCCAAGGATGTATCCCTGTATCAGGGCTGCAAATGCTATGATCCGGCAGATGTGACCACCAAACCGGGGGGCATCATCATCGCCATCATGGAGGCCAGTGACCTGTACGAACCGCCGGAATATCTGGGCAGTTTCAAGTATGACAGCGAGAAGGACATGGAAAAGGCCCTGCGGGAGAATTTCAGCATTCCCTTCTTTGTGGCGTTCAACCTGTTCTGCATGACCCACCGGTACACCATCTACCTGGTGACGAAAAAGGAGAATTTCGACGCCATCCGGAAGACCAATCAGATCCCCTGCGCCACGGTGGCCGAAGCCTGGGAAAAGGCCCAGGCCCAGCTGGCCCGGGAGGGGAAGAAGGACTATACCCTGAACCTCATCCCTCACTGCGGAGGGGTCATTGCGGAGGAGCCGGAGAAATAGATGAAAAACTCTTCATCTAGCCCGCGACCCGCGACTCAAGGCCCGCGACAAAAAAGGCACCGCAAACGCGGTGCCTTTTGTCATTTCTTTGCATTCTTCGTCATTTCGTCGGTGGCGGTGCGGATGATGGCGGCCAGCAGGGTGTCGGAATCGTATTCCGTGCTGGTCCGTGCATCGGTGACCTGGTAGATGGCCTGACCGTTCTTGGTGGCCAGGAAGGTGACGCCTGCGTAAGCGGTTTCCCCCTTGGCCAGCTTGTTCCCTTTCCGGGCAGCGGGCTCGGTACCGTCAGCGGTCTCGATCCCCACCGGGTTCACCTGGACCTGGAGGGTGATGGTGTTCCGGAGCTTCTTGTCCGGCAGCATCACCGGGTTGCTGTATACGGTGACCCCTTCTTTCTTGAAGTCCCGCTGGAGGGTCAGCAGGGTCTTCCGGACCGCATCGTCGTCCCGGGTAAAGGCGGGATGGGCTTTCCGGAAGTCCGTATCCTGCCGGGAAAGATCCTTCAGATACACGACTTTCACATTTTTAAAAGCAAAGGTGCTGCTCTTCCAGCCGCTGCGTTCCGCGCCTGCCGTCAGGGGCAGGGCCAGCAGAGTCAGGAGCAGGGTGGCCATAGCCAGGAATTTTTTCATGGGTGTTCCTCCTCTTAGGTTCTGTCTTCCCATTTTACAACGGATGGGGACAGCTTTCAACGGCTTTTCGTTTTGACTAACCTGGGGAATCGGGCTATAATTTGTAGAGTTATCTTGTATCCGCTGTGGGTACAGTGCAGGAAACGGAGGAAATCCTATGCCAATACCTCTTGTGGTGTGGGCGGCTGCCGGGATCGGCGCTGCCGGACTGAAACTGTATAAAAGTGCCACCAGCTCTGAAAACATGGTGAAAAATGCCATTGAACGGTATAATGAAGAAAGGTTCAAGTTCTACAAGGTGCTGGAGCAGCTGACTCCGGAAGTGGAAGAACTGGGCCGTCTGAAGCTCCATATCTGGGGCTGCTACGACAAGGTCTTTGCCATCCTGGACAAGATCGAGAACAAACCGGGCCATTATACCTACAAGACCCATAAGAATCTCCATCTGCTGCCCCAGGATGTGCGGAAGCTGAAACGGATCCGCCGGGTGGTGGACCGGATCCAGGAAAAGAAACTGGATACGGAAGGCACCGGGATGCTGACGGTGGTGGCTCTCCAGGGGGGAGCGGCCAGTTCCTACAGCCAGTCGGAACTGGAACGGGACGAGGCCAAGCTGGTGATGGAACAGATCATGGACCAGCCTCTGTACACTTCAGAAGTGACGGCCCTGGATGAAATGAGCGTGCTGGAATCCATCATGTGCTTCCCCAAGGTGCTGCGGCCCGGGTATTTTTCCGACAAGGACGGGTCCAAAATGACCAAGGATGAGGCGGTCCATTTCAAGACGGATACGGATACCCAGTCCCTGCTCCTGGCGGATGCGGAGGCCCGGGGGGAACGGCTGCTGGAAGTGGTCCGCCATGTGTACAAGACCACCGAGACCCTGAAAAATGAACAGCGGGAGCAGATCCAGTTCTTCCAGCGGCTGCTCCTGGAAAAGACCGATTACCAGACATTTACCCTGGAGGAAAAGGACCGTCTGAACTTCCTGGTGGCCCTGGGCTTTGTGCTCCGGGAACTGGCACGGACGGATATTGTGCTGAAAAACGGCAGCATGGCCATCCTGAACCGAAGCGGCCTGCGGGTGCCCCTGGGCAAGGCCCAGGACCTGCTGCCCATGGAAAACCTGGCTCTTTTGGATGAGAACGACTAATTGTGGGGAGGAACCATCATGATCAGTACCAAAGCGTTTAAAGCCTATGACATCCGGGGCATCGTCCCCAGCGAAGTGAACGAAGACCTGGCTTACCGGCTGGGACGGGCCCTGGCCTGGAAGCTCCAGGCCAAAGAACTGGTGGTGGGCCATGACATCCGGCTCAGCGGACCGGCCCTCAGCGAAGCGGCGGTAAAGGGCATGCGGGATGCCGGGGCCAATGTCCAGGATCTGGGCCAGTGCGGCACGGAAATGATCTATTTCGCCACCGCCCACCTGAAAACCGATGGGGGTATGATGATCACCGCCAGCCACAACCCCAAGGACTACAATGGCATGAAGCTGGTCCGTTCCGAAGCCCGGCCCATTTCTGCGGATACGGGGCTGAAGGACCTGGCGGAACTGGTGGCAGCGGAAGACTTCGAGACCCGGGTGCCCAAGGCGGCGGAACCGGGAACCTACAAAAAAGTGGATATCGTCCCCAGCTATGTGGACCATCTTCTTTCCTATATCAATGTAAAGAGCCTGCTGCCTCTCAAGATCGTGGCCAACCCGGGGAACGGGGGCGCCGGTCCCATTGTGAAGGAACTGGCAAAGCACCTGCCCTGCCAGTTCATCATGATTAATGATACCCCGGACGGCACTTTCCCCAACGGGGTGCCCAACCCGCTCTTGCCGGAAAACCGGGCAGCCACCTCGGACGCTGTGAAAAAGAACGGGGCCGACCTGGGGATTGCCTGGGACGGGGACTTCGACCGGTGCTTCTTCTTTGACGAAAACGGCCGGTTCATCGAAGGGTATTATCTGGTGGGGCTCTTTGCCCAGTACTTCCTCCAGAAGCATCCCGGCAGCAAGATTCTTTACGATCCCCGGCTCACCTGGAATACGGAAGACATCATTGCCCGGTACGACGGCCAGCCGGTACGGTGCAAGAGCGGCCACGCCTTCATCAAGGAATGCATGCGCCGGCAGGGTGTGCTGTACGGGGGCGAAATGAGCGCCCACCATTATTTCCGGGATTTCTCCTACTGCGACAGCGGGATGATCCCCTGGCTGCTGCTGATCTCCCTTCTGTCCACTTCCGGCATGACCCTGTCCCAGCTGGTGGATGCCCGGATCAGCGAGTATCCCTGCAGCGGGGAAATCAACCTGAAGGTGAAGGATGCGGACGAAGTGCTGGAACGGCTGTCCAAGCATTTCCGTTCCGGGATCCAGGACCGGATGGACGGGCTCAGCGTGGTGTACAATGAATGGCGGTTCAACCTGCGGAAATCCAACACGGAACCGGTGGTGCGGCTGAATGTGGAAACCCGGGGGGACAAGGATCTGCTGAAACAGAAGACCCGGGAAATGCTGGATCTGATCGGCGGAGAAAGAGCATAGGAGGCAAAACGGATGAATGTACTGGTAACAGGGGGAGCCGGCTATATCGGCTCCCATGTGGTGGAAGAACTGACGGCCAACGGATATACGCCCATTGTCTATGACAATTTCAGCACCGGCCATGTGGATGCGGTGTCGGACAAGGTCCAGCTCATCGAAGGGGATATCCATGACTTCAACTTCCTGAAGCATATCCTGGGGGAATATGAAATCGACGGGGTCCTCCATTTTGCGGCCAGCAGCCAGGTGGGAGAATCCATGGTGAACCCGGGGAAATACTACTACAACAATGTGGCCGGCACCCTGGGGCTTTTGGATGCCATGCGGGAAGCGGGAGTGGAACAGCTGGTGTTCTCCTCCACAGCGGCTGTCTACGGGGAGCCGGCCCAGGTGCCCATTACGGAAGACATGCCTCTCCAGCCTACCAATGTGTACGGCCGGACCAAGCTGATGATCGAAAAGATGATGGAAGACTACAGCCATGCCTACGGCCTGCGCTATGTGGCCCTCCGGTACTTCAACGCCGCCGGGGCGTCCCTTTTGGGGAACATCGGGGAAGACCACCGGCCGGAGACCCATCTGATCCCTCTCATTATCCAGGCGGCCCTGGGCCAGCGGGAAAGCGTGTCCATTTTCGGCACGGATTATCCCACTCCTGACGGCACCTGCCTCCGGGACTACATCCATGTGAAGGATCTGGCCAGCGCCCATGTACTGGCCATGGACCATCTCCGGAACGGCGGGGACTGCCGAACTTACAACCTGGGAACGGAAAACGGCTTTTCCGTCCGGGAAATCATCGACGCGGTGAAGAAGGTCACGGGACGGAACTTTACAGTGAAGGAAGAGGCCCGGCGGGCAGGAGACCCGGCGAAACTGATCGCCTCTTCGGAAAAAATCAAGAAGGAGCTCCATTGGGAGCCCAAGCACAGCCAGATCGAAGAAATCGTGGAAACCGCCTGGCGGTGGCATGAAGGGCATCCCAAAGGATACGAGAAATAAGGAGTATGGATATTTTGGTGACCGTGGACGGCCTGAAAAAAAGTTTCGGCGTCCACGATATTTTTCAGAATGTAAGCTTTACCATCCGCCAGGGAGAAAAAGTGGGCCTGGTGGGGGTCAACGGCAGCGGGAAGACCACCCTGCTCCGGTGTCTGCTGAACCCGGATTTCGCCGACGGAGGGTCGGTGAAGTTCGCCGGGGAACTGCGGCTGGGGTATGTGGAACAGGGATTTGACGACTTCCGGGAGGAAACGGTCCGGGAGTTCATGCAGCACGCCTGCCCGGATATCCTGGACCTGCGGGAGAAGATGCGCCGGTTGGAGGAAGCCAGCGGCCGGGCCCAGGGAGAAGAGCTCCAGGGGATCCTGGACCAGTATGCCCGGACGGAAAGTCGGTATGCCCATCTGGATGGGTACCACTACGAAAGTAACATCAAACGAGTGCTGCTGGGGCTGGGGTATCCGGAAGACACCTGGCAGTGGCGGGCGGATAAGCTGTCCGGGGGACAGAAGACCCGGCTCCAGCTGGCGGCGGCCCTGGTGAATTCTCCGGACATGCTGATCCTGGACGAACCCACCAACCATCTGGACATCGTCATGAGCGAATGGCTGGAAAAGTACCTCCGGGAATTCCGGGGCGGGGTGCTGGTGATTTCCCATGACCGGGCCTTCCTGGACAATGTGGTGGAAGAGATCCTGGAAATGGAAGGGGGCACGATCCACCGGTTCAAGGGGAACTATTCCCGGTATCTGGAACAGAAGGAAATCCAGGTGCTGACCCAGACCCGGGCCTATGAGGCCCAGCAGGAATACATCGCCCGGCAGGAGGCCTACATCCGCCGGTTCAAGGCGGGGATCAAGAGCAAGATGGCCCGGGGCCGCCAGTCCCAGCTGGACCGGCTGGAGCGGATCGACGCCCCGGTCCAGGAGGAAGAGTTCCAGCTGCGGCTGCCCCATGCGGCGGAGTGCGCGGAAAAGGTGATCATGCTGGAACACCTGGATGTGGGGTATCCCCAGCATCTTTTGCTCCAGGATGTGGACCTGACCCTGCGCCGGGGAGAAAAGGTGGCCATCATCGGCCCCAACGGCTGCGGGAAATCCACCCTGCTGAAGACCATCCTCCAGGAACTGCCACCCCTTAAGGGGGAAGCCCGGATCGGGAACCGGGTGAAGATCGGCTATTTCTCCCAGAGCTATGAACGGCTGGACGAGAAACAGACCATTATGGAGAACTTCCTGACGGAATACGGGCTCACCGACGAACAGACCCGCCGTCTCCTGGGGAGCATGATGTTCCACGGGGAGGATGTGTTCAAGGTGATCGGGACTCTGTCCGGGGGCCAGAAGGCCCGGCTGGTGCTGCTGAAGCTGGTGCTGGACGGGGCCAACTGCCTGCTCCTGGACGAACCTACCAACCATCTGGACATCGCCGCCAAGGAGGCGGTGGAAGCGGCCCTGGAAACCTTTGACGGCACCGTGCTCCTGGTAAGCCACGACCGGTATCTGGTGAACGAGGTGGCCGGCCGGATCTGGGCGGTGGAAGAAGGCCATGTGACCGATTACAAAGGAAACTACGACTTCTATCTGGAAGAACGGGACAAGAACCGGAGCCGGGAAGGACAAACGGCTCCGGCGGTACCGGCTGCCTCCCGGAAGGAAGAAAAGCCGGCGTCCCAGGGAGCACAGGAACCGGCGGCCGCCAAACCGGCAGCCCCGGTGCCCCCTGCGGAAAAGAAAACGGAAAAGAAGCCCTACAGCCCGGCGGAAGCACAGAAACTGCTGCCCCAGGTGGAACTGAAGATCCGGGAATATGAAGCCCTCCAGAAGGTGCTCAGTGACAAAATCGCCGACCCGGCCAACCAGCAGGACCTGGAAACCAGCACCAGACTGGCGGAAGAGTACGCGGAACAGGACAAGATCCTGGATGGGCTTATGGAAAAATGGGAAAAACTCATGGAGTCACTGGAATGACAATCGACGAATTTCTGCATGCCCTGCAGCAGTTCCATGGGGACGGCTGCTTCAATCCCTGGGGGGAGTATGATCCCTCCTGCGATATCGGACCGGAAGCTCCGGTGATCCGGTCCGCCAATTTCCGCCGGTACCTCCAGCTCCGGCAACAGGCCCGGTTCCTGTTCATTGCGGAAGGGCTGGGATACCAGGGGGGCCATTTTTCCGGCATGGCCATGACCAGCGAACGGATCCTCCTGGGCCACCATCCTGCAGTGCGGCCGGAGGTGGTGCTGGGAGAAGGCTGGGATTACCGGCGGACCAGCAATCCGGACAGCCCTCTTTTGAACCGGAAACAGAAGGAGGAAGGGTTCAACGAACCCACCGCCACCATTATGTGGGGAGAACTGGCGGCCCAGGGGCTGGCTCCCTTCCAGACCATTTTGTGGAACATTTTCCCCTTCCATCCCTACAAGCCTTCCGGGATCCTCACCAACCGGACTCCCACGGGACCGGAACTGGATCAGGGAATCCGCTATGCCCGGATGCTCCTGGACCTGGTGCCCGGGCTCCAGGTGATCGCCATCGGACGGAAAAGCGCCGGTACCCTGGAGAAATACGGGGTGCCCTGTGCGGCGGTGCCCCATCCCTCCATGGGCGGGGCCAACCGGTTCCGGGCGGCGGTAGGGGCCCTTTTTGCCCAACCGAGGTGAAACTATGACCAAAAGTACCTTAGCATCCATGAGCAAGGAACAGGTGCTGAAAATCGCCCTGACCGCCGGAAAGATCCTGCTGGTCAGCGGGGCGGAGACCTACCGGGTGGAGGACACCATGCTGCGGATCTGCCACGAGGGAGGCATGAACACCATTGCGGCCTTCTGCACCCCTTCCCTGATCATGATCGGGGAGGAGACCATGGAAGGGGCCAGCCTCATGTACCGGGTGACCCACCGGGGGACGGATCTGACCCTCATCAGCGAAGTGAACGACATGAGCTTCCACATGCCCACCTGGGGAAAGAGCTTCCAGGACACCATGGCCATCCTGGAGGAGAAGACCATGCGGAAACCCCGTCCGGCCCGGGAGGAGATCTTCTGGTCCGGCCTGGCCGGGGCTTTCTTCGCCGTGGTGCTGGGAGGCGGTTATCTGGAATTTTTGGCGGCCCTGCTGGGGTCCCTGCTTTCCATGGCCTTTGTGAAGGCGGTGTCTCCCTTCCGGCCCAGCAGCTTCTGGGAGACCACCATGGCCGGGGCCATTATCTGTCTTACGGTGGTATTGTTCCGGATGGCCTGTCCGGACCTTGTGATGGAACTGGCCATTGCCGGGGGCGTGATGCCCTACCTGCCGGGGATGGCCTTTACCAACGGGATCCGGGATTTCATGGCCGGAGACCTGCTCAGCGGCACCTGCCGGGCCGGGGAAGCCATTTTCCTGGTGGGCGGGGTGGCCATCGGCATCGCCACCGTCCTGGGCGTACTGTACATGTAGGAGGCTTTTATGCCGCTGGCAGCAACCATTTTCATCAAAACCGTATTTTCCTTTTTTGCCACCGTGGCCTTCGGCAAACTGTTCAAATGCCCGGAAAGCTGCCTGTACAAGGCGGGGTTCGTGGGCATGGTGGGCTTCGGGGTGTACATCATCCTGTTGAGCGGCTTCGGCCTCAGCTCCATGCTCAGCAACTTTGCCGGCACCGTGGCCCTTTCCATCTGCAGCGAGATCTTTGCCCGCTGGTACCGGCAGCCGGTGCCCATCTTCTCCATTCCGGGGATCATCCCCCTGGTGCCCGGACTGCCCTTGTACCGGGCCATGAACTACACCATGCTCAATGCCTACAGCCTGGGGATGCACACCTTTGTGTCCGCCGCCCTGGATGCCACAGCCATTGCCATGGGGATCCTGCTGGTATCCGGCCTGGCCAAGGTGTACAAGACCAGCAAGAAGATGGTCCGGGACAAACGTCGGCACGGCCGTTGAGAAAAAACGGAAGACTGACTATAATACAGACAGGAAATGTGAAGGAGGAATGCCCAATGGCAGTATTCACGAAACGAGAAAAACAGGTGGTCAATAATCCAGGGACCGGGACCATCGAAAAGGAAATCCTCATGGACCCGTCCGCTTTCCAGGGGAACAATGACCTGTTCGCCCAGATCACCCTGCATCCGGGCTGTGCCGTCCCTGTCCATCAGCATCTGGGGAACAATGAGACCTACTACCTGCTCCAGGGAGAAGGGGAATACACCGACGAGGACAAGAAGCTGCCCGTAAAGGCCGGGGACGTGACCTTCTGCGCCGACGGAGGCACCCACGGCCTGAAGAACACCGGCAAGGAGGATCTGGTGTTCATCGCCCTGATCTGCAATACGCCGGGGTATAAGAGATAAGGATTGTCAATGGTCAATTGTCAACGGTCAATGGCCGGAGGAGGAAACCCGCTTTTGGCGGGTTTCTTTTTTTATTTGTAAAAAAAATGTGAACTCTTGTATAAAAAATGCATTTTTTTCGGCTGAATTGACCTTAAATCTGCGAAAATTTCCCTGCTTTACTGCGGTACCAGTGTCCGGGAAGCGAGGAAATTTCCCCTTGTTTACACTAAAAGAAACGCACGGAACTGTGTAAAGAAAGAAGCGCATAAAATGTGGCCGAAAACCGAAAAAAATCCCGAAAAAATATTGACATTGGCTGTCAGTAATGTTACAATACCACAGTGTCACAGAGGGGTAGTATGTCTTTTGGAGGTGTCAAATGTTTCTCGCAGACGTAAAAAACGGTTCGCCGGTTGTAGTCGGTGTGAAGCAGTCCCAAAAGGCCATTGCCCGGGATCGGGCCGCAGGAGTCCTGATCGCCCGGGATGCGGATGACCATGTAACAGGGCCTGTCAGGGACCTGTGTGAAGCCAAGAGCATCACAGTGGAAACTGTGGATACCATGCTGGAACTCGGCAAGGCCTGCGGCATCCATGTGGGAGCTTCCGTAGCCGCTGTGCTCAAAACCCGGTAGAATCTGCCGGAAACGGCAGATCTTCATAATCATTAAATCTTATTCTCGAGAAAGGAGGTGCCGGAATGCCTACAATCAACCAATTGGTTCGTAAAGGTAGACAAGTTATTACTCAAAAATCCACGGCGCCAGCATTGAAAAATTCACCGCAAAAACGCGGTGTCTGCACGAGAGTGTACACCACCACTCCGAAAAAACCTAACTCTGCTCTGCGGAAGGTTGCCCGTGTCCGTCTGACCAATGGGATTGAAGTCACTGCTTACATTCCTGGTATTGGCCACAATCTGCAGGAACACTCCGTTGTTCTGATCAGAGGCGGAAGAGTCAAGGATCTTCCCGGTGTTCGTTATCACATCATTCGCGGCGCATTGGATACCGCCGGTGTTGCTGACCGCAACCAGGGCCGTTCCAAATACGGTGCAAAACGCCCGAAAACAGCCAAGAAATAAGCTGCCTGCTGTAGAATGAGACAATAACGAAGGAGGAAATACAGATGCCGAGAAAAGGTCCTGTAACCAAAAGAGACGTATTACCGGATCCAGTATATGGTTCCAAACTGTTAACCAGATTCATCAACAAAATTATGCTCGACGGCAAAAAAGGTGTTGCTGAGCGTATCGTATATGACGCATTCGATCTGATCCATTCCAAGACCGGGAAGGATCCCATGGAAGTGTTCGACGCTGCCATGAAGAACGTAATGCCTGTCCTGGAAGTAAAAGCACGCCGGGTGGGCGGTGCCAACTACCAGGTTCCTGTGGAAGTCAGAGCTGACCGGAAAACCACTCTGGGTATCCGGTGGCTGGTCAACTATTCCCGCCTGCGCGGTGAAAAGACCATGTGCGAACGGGTTGCCGGCGAACTGATGGATGCCGCCAACAACACCGGCGCTTCCGTGAAGAAACGTGAAGACACGCACAAGATGGCTGAAGCAAACAGAGCTTTTGCTCACTATCGTTGGTAAGATTCCTTAAGGAGGAGTAATTCGTGGGTAGAGAGTTTCCCTTAGATAAAATTAGAAACATCGGTATCATGGCTCACATCGATGCCGGTAAAACTACGACCACGGAACGTATCCTGTTCTACACCGGCAAGACGCACAAGATCGGTGAAGTTCATGATGGGGCTGCCACCATGGACTGGATGGTCCAGGAACAAGAACGTGGTATTACGATTACTTCCGCTGCTACGACCTGCCATTGGAAAGGCCATTCCATTAACATCATCGACACCCCGGGGCACGTTGACTTCACCGTTGAAGTGGAACGTTCCCTGCGTGTACTGGATGGCTCTGTGGCTGTATTCAGCGCCAAAGGCGGTGTTGAACCCCAGTCCGAAACCGTATGGCGTCAGGCGGAAGAATACAACGTCCCCCGTATCGCTTATGTAAACAAGATGGATACCACCGGGGCTGACTTCTTCAACGTAATCCAGATGATGAAAGACCGTCTGGGTGCCAACGCAGTTGCCATTCAGGTTCCCATGGGCGCCGAAGACAGCTTCGTAGGCCTGATCGACCTGGTAAAGATGCAGGCCATCATTTACGGGGACAAGCTGGGCAAGGATGAAGAATTCGAACCCATCCCTGAAGAATACGTGGAAGAAGCCCAGAAATACCGCCAGATCCTGCTGGAAGCCGTTGCGGAAAGCGACGACGACCTGATGGAAAAATATCTGGAAGGTGAAGATCTGACCGAAGAAGAAATCAAAGGCGCCATCCGGAAGATGACCTGCCAGTGCAAGCTCTTCCCTGTGACCTGCGGTTCTTCCTACAAGAACAAAGGCGTACAGCCGCTGCTGGATGCCATCATCGACTACATGCCCTCTCCTCTGGATGTACCCGCCATCAAAGGGACCAACCCGGAAACCGGGGAAGAAGAAGAACGGCCTTCCGATGACAACGCTCCTTTCGCAGCTCTGGCCTTCAAGATCGCTACCGACCCCTATGTGGGCCGTCTGGCATTCTTCAGAGTGTACTCCGGTACCCTGACCGCCGGCTCCTATGTCTACAACTCCAACAAAGACAAGAGAGAACGGATCGGCCGTATCCTGCGGATGCACTCCAACCACAGAACGGAAATCGAAGAAGTATTTGCCGGGGACATTGCTGCTGCCGTAGGTCTGAAAGACACCGGTACCGGTGATACCCTGTGCGACGATAAAGCTCCCATCATCCTGGAATCCATGGTGTTCCCTGAACCGGTTATCTCCGTGGCCATCGAACCCAAGACCAAGGCTGACCAGGAAAAAATGGGCATCGCCCTGGGCAAGCTGGCTGAAGAAGACCCCACCTTCCGTGTCCGCACGGATCCGGAATCTTCCCAGACCATCATCTCCGGGATGGGCGAACTTCACCTGGACATCATCGTTGACCGGCTGAAGAGAGAATTCCATGTAGACTGCACCGTGGGCAACCCGCAGGTAGCTTACAGAGAAACCATCCGCAAGGAAGTGGAAAGCCAGGGTAAATTCGTACGGCAGTCCGGTGGTAAAGGGCAGTACGGCGATTGCTGGCTGAAACTGACTCCGCTGCAGCCGGGCGAAGGCTTCAAGTTCGAAAACAAGATCGTTGGCGGTGCCATTCCCAAGGAATACATCGCTCCTGTTGAAGCCGGTGTCAAGGAAGCTATGGAAAACGGTGTCATCGCCGGATATCCCATGGTGGATATCGGAGTTACCGTGTTCGACGGCTCCTACCACGAAGTCGACTCCTCTGAAATGGCATTTAAGATTGCCGGTTCCATGGGCTTCAAGAACGGTGCCCTGAAAGCAAACCCTGTTCTGCTGGAACCGTACATGAAAGTGGAAGTCACCATCCCTGAAGAGTACATGGGCGACGTTATCGGCGACCTGAACTCCCGCCGGGGCCGCATCGAAGGCATGGAAGCAAGAAGCGGTGCGCAGGTTATCACGGCTTATGTTCCCCTGTCCGAAATGTTCGGGTATGCAACGGACCTGCGTTCCAAGACCCAGGGCCGCGGCAACTACTCCATGGAAGTAGACCATTACGAAGAAGTTCCCAAGAACATCGCGGAAGCGATCATTGCCAAAAATAAGGGAACCGCACAGGACTAATGTCCTGGCATCACTAGGAGGATATCACAATGGCTAAAGAGAAATTTGAAAGAACCAAACCCCATGTTAACATTGGTACCATTGGTCACGTCGATCACGGCAAGACCACTCTGACTGCGGCTATCACCAAAGTCCTGTCCGAAACTCCGGGCTGCAAAGCCACTTTCGAAGCCTATGCCGATATCGATAAGGCTCCGGAAGAAAGAGAACG
>NZ_FR902021.1:13602-14769 GCF_000437815.1 Acidaminococcus sp. CAG:542 | reverse complement strand
CCCCCGCCCCTCACAGGGCGGACTTTGGGACCATCCTTATCACCAGTTCAGTGCTGCTGCCAACTGTCCTATGGGGCTGCTGCTGGGACCGTAATTGGCAATTCTGCACTGAATGGGTATCTAGGTGAGGGACGAATACCGGCTTTTCAGAACTTCTCTCACCGCATTCCGGTACTCTTTCCGGGTTTTCAGCGGCATAACGCACAAATCTCCTGCCAGGGCCTGCTCCAGGTCTGCGTTCTTCAGGCCACTGATCACCTTGACCATCGCCCGACCGCCTCTATAACTCCAGCGGCGTCCCTGCTTCTTTACACTAAGGGACAGTGGTTAAACGGACCTTTCGATAAGGCTCCGCAGGACCGCCCGCCATACAAAGGGTGAAAAGGTGCAGGCCGGGAAGGGGGGGCCTTTGGCCTGCACCTACAACGTTGGAGTCGGGCACTCGTTCATCAACTTTCGGAAATTTCCTATCCACAGGGACGGTCAAATCGTATGACCAGCTGCTCTTTCCAGCACTTTACTGGCGGCGAGAGTCATCTGTAAAAATTTCTCTGCCTCTTCTTTCTTCTTCCCGTCCACAATCCGGGTGAAATCCTCGAACTCTTCCACCATCCGGTTTTCCCGTTCCGGCGGGGTCCAGGTTTTTGTGTTCTGGGCTTTTTTCACAGCGGCGGTGCTGAACTGGTCCTGGTCCGGGCCCTGAATCAGGGTCCACTCCAGTTTTTCCGGGTGGATGGGCTTCCCTTCCACTTTCAGCCAGCCTTTTTCTCCCTGGACCAGGAACCCGGAGGGGCTGTCAGAATCTTTGGCGGCGGAGAGGGATGCCTGGAACCCGGGGTATCCCAGGAGCAGCACTCCGGAGGTATCCACGCCGTTCCACCCCCGGTTGGGGGCATACAGGACCTTTTCCGGCAGGCCCCAGAGCCCGGCGGTCCAGGCGATGTTGTACACGTTCAGGTCATACAGGGCCCCTCCTGCCAGTGCCGGGTCGAAGGCAGGGAGCACTTCCCCCTTACGATACCGGTCATACCGGCTGGAATACTGGGAATAGTTTCCCTGGACCAGCCGGATGGGCCCCAGGGCCGGTACCAGCTCCCGGATCTTCCGGAACAGGGCCCCGTGCCACAGGGGCATGGCTTCCAGGAGAAAAAGCCCTTTTCCCCGGGC
>NZ_FR902021.1:0-13537 GCF_000437815.1 Acidaminococcus sp. CAG:542 | reverse complement strand
GGCCCACCGGGTGCAGAAGGGCTTTTCCAGGATTACGTTCTTTCCGGCCAGCAGGGCCTCCCGGGCATAAGCAAAATGGACCGGGTTCACCAGAGCGATGTACGCCGTATCCACATCCGCTTCCCGGAAAAGAGCCCGGCAGTCCGTATATACCCGGGGAATCCCATAGTCCCGGGCCAGGGTTTCTCCCCGCTGCCGGCTGTTCTGCCGGCACCAGAGGGCTTCCACACTTATGCCGACTGCCGCATTCATGGCGGCCAGGGCCACAGGAGCAATGGCGCCGGTGCCCAGCATGGCCACCTTCATGAAAAAGACCTCCCTTTTTTCTTAAAAGGTCACCCCGAAGGTAATGACCCCATCCTTGTATTCCACCTGGATCTTCCCGCCCAGGAGCCGGGTGGCCTCTTCTGCCATGGAAAGCCCGATGCCGTAGCCGGCCTTTTTGCTGTTGTGGCTTTCGTCTCCCCGGTAAAACCGTTCAAAAAAGTGGGAATAATCCACTCCGGCCCCGTTTTTGTAGTCGTTGGACACCTGGGCCCGGAACCCCTGTTTCCCGTGGGTTTCCAGCCGGGCCCGGATGGTTCCCCCGTCGTCACAGTATTTGGCCGCATTGTCCAGGAGGATGGTGAAGATTTCATAAAGATACTTGGGGTCGGTTTCAGCCAGGATATCCGGCTGGATCTCCGTCACCAGCTTTTTCTTCTCCCCTTCCACCACCGGAGCAAAGGACTGGACCACTTCCGTAAAGGTGTGGCTGATGTCCATGGTTTCCTTTTTCAGTTCCCGCTCATTCTTTTCTCCCATTTTGGCCAGCATGATCAGTTCGTTGATCAGCCGGGTCACCCGCTTCACCTGGAACAGGATGTTGTCCGTCCACTGGCTTTTGCCGCTGATCAGTTCCAGAGCTTCCGCGTTGGCGGAAATAATGGCAATGGGGGTCTTCAGTTCATGGCCTGCGTTGGTAATGAACCGTTTCTGGCTGGCCACGTTTTCCACAAAGGGCCGGATAGCGTAATTGCTCAGGAACATGAGCACCAGCATGTACAGCAGCACACAGACCAGGCCGAACCGGAGGGAATACCGCATAAATGCATCCACGGCCCCCACATCCCGGGTGCAGTCCATGACCACCACCAGTTTGCCTCCGTCATTCCGGGGGGTTACGCTGTAGCAGTAGCTGGCCCGTTTGTTCTTGAACAGTCCCTGGCTCTGGGTGCTGTCCGCCAGGGAACGGGCAATTTCCAGGGCCTGGAGTTCGTTGAAGGCGGAGATGTTGGACAGATTCAGCCGGCGGATTTTTCCGCTTTCATCCATAATAACGCTGAAATACCGGGTCTGATGGGCGAATTCCGGGGTGTCATTGTACCATTCCGGATCACTGAGCCAGCTTTCGGTGCTGGTACCCGGCTGATGGGAGGGCATGATTCCATCGTTCTGGACAATGGCCGTCAGGAGGGTGTTCACTTCCGACCGCATTTTCATATAGGTAATGCCGTTGATCAGTCCCAGGGCCCCGGCCAGGATCAGTACCACGGCAGCAAAGGCCAGGATCAGGAATTTCCGGCGCAGACGATGGATCATATCCATGATAAATTCTCCTTAATTGGCCAGGGCCGGCGTCTGGAGCACAAAAGATCCGTCCTGATGGCCGTCGATGGTGAGATTTCCCCCGATGGCCTTGAGTTTTTCCCGCAGGTAGGACACATAGATCCATACGATGCCCTGGTCTTCCTGCTGTTCATCCTGCCAGATCCGGTCAAAAAGCATCCGGGTTTCGCAGGGTTTCCCCGGGTGCTGCATGAAGTACTTCATCAGCTGGGTTTCCTTGGGGGACAGCCGGACGCTGCTCTTGCTGGACAGCTCCCCTTCCGCACAGTTGAGGGTCACGGTACCGGCCTGGAGGGTATCCCGGTTGAAGTCTTCCTGGCGCCGGGTCAGGCTCCGGAGACGGGCCAGCAGTTCCCCCATGGCAAAGGGTTTGGTCAGGTAGTCGTCGGCTCCTGCATCCAGGCCGGTGATCCGGTCGTCCACTTCTGCTTTGGCAGTGAGCATGATCACTGGAGTCCGGTCCCCTTCCTTCCGGAGTTCCGTCAGGGCGGTGATTCCATCCTTCACCGGCATCATAATATCGAAGATCATGGCATCGTAGACCTTTTCCCGGGCTTTGTCCACAGCGGCCTGTCCGTCGTACACCGGATCCACTTCATAGCCGGAATGTTCCAGCACGGCGCACAGGGCCATGGACATGGCTTTTTCATCTTCTGCAAGCAAAATTTTCATCTGGGGTTGACTCCTTTCTGGGTCAATGGATCATCCGTTTTCCCGGATCAGCTTCCGGATGGTCTCCATGGACAGGTCGCAGGCCGCCAGTTCGTCAGCGCACCGCTTCAGTTCCTGGCCGATCAGTTCCGGGTTCCGGATGCTCTTTTTGTACTTCATTTCGTGTTCCAGGCTGGCCCAGGAATCCATGGCGATGGTCCGGAGCTGGACCTCTGCATAGAAAATCCCCGGATTATTCCCTTCCACATCCGGGAAGGGTTCCTCCAGCCGAAGGATCAGGTGATAGGACCGGTAGCCGTTGGGTTTTACATTGTGTACGTAGTCTTTTTCCTGGATGATGGTGCAGCCGGGGATGGCCCGGAGCAGCCGGAGATTCCGGTCGATGTCGCTGAGGAACCGGCAAACGATCCGCAGTCCGATGGCATCGTGGATATCATGGAGGGCCGATTTAGCCGTCACCGGCAGCCCTTTCCGCTGGCATTTTTCCTCCATGCTGGCGGTGCCTTTCACCCGGTAGATCAGGTGCTCATAGGCGTTTTCGCCGGTTGCGTCCTTTTCTTTCTGGTTGTAGGCCTTAATGTCCCGGACCAGCTGTTCCAGCACCTTCTCCAGCACCGGCCGCCATGCCTCATAGCTGCTGCCCATGGGTTGGTTCAAAGTGATTCCTCCTTTTGCAAAGTCTTTGTCAGATTATATTGTATACTTATTGTATCATAGGAATATGGAATTTGTATGAAGAAAAAGAGGGCCTGCTGTCAACGGTCAGCAGCCGCTGGAAATCATATCACCTCATGGATTTTTTCTTTTACCCGGTCCAGCTGCCGGGCACTTTGGGGGTTCCCCGGCTGGAAATCCAGCAGTTTCTGGTAATAGCCCTGCTGCCGGACCAGGGCCAGGCTGGGGGCATAGGTAAAATCAAAGATCTGGCACAGACAGCCGGTGAAAAAGTCCAGGGCATTCTTTTTCACTTCTGTGTGGACCAGTTTTTTCTCCAGGGCTTCTGCCAGGACTTTGGGGGAAATTTCCTGTCGGCCCAGATCTTTCAGGGACATCTGCCACACCTGTTCCGGATGGTCAAGGTACCCGGCGTAAACCCGGAACAAGTCGATCTTGTCCGCATCCCGGATCAAAAGGGCAAAATCCCTGGCCCGGCCGGTGACTCCACCAGGGACGGCATAGGCGTTGTGCCACAGGATGGCCAGCTCCAGGATTTTATCCCGTTCCGGCTCCGGTTCCGGCAGAAAGTCCCGGATATGGCCCTGTTCGAACAGGTACCATACCCCGTACCGGGCATGGTCCATGGATTTGTAGTCGATGAAGGTATGGAACCGCCGGGCCTGTTCGAACCGGCCGATGTCATGGAGCAGCCCCAGCACCCAGGCCAGGTCCTGGTCCGCCCGGGACCACCCCAGCGCCTGGGCCAGCTGACCGCACAGGCCGCAGACGATCCGGGAATGGCGCTGTTTGCTCAAAATCCCCGGAGTATCCGGGTCAAAAAGAGAGACATACCGGTCAAAAGCCGCAGAAACAGCTTGTTTGTCCATCATTGTTTTTCCTTTCGTAAAAAAGGTGTGCTGCACGCTCCATGCAGCACACCTTTTTGTCATCCGGCCGCTGACCGTTGCCAGCTGACCGTTGACCGTTTTTATCTGATGTTGTAGAACACATCCATCCCGTTGTACTGGGCAGCGGCTCCCAGATCTTCTTCGATCCGCAGCAGCTGGTTGTACTTGGCCACCCGGTCGGTCCGGCAGGGTGCCCCGGATTTGATCTGTCCGGCGTTGGTGCCCACCACCACATCAGCAATGGTGGTGTCTTCCGTTTCACCGCTCCGGTGAGAGACGATGGCGGTATAACCGGCCCGTTTGGCCATTTCAATGGCATCCAGGGTTTCGGTGAGGGTACCGATCTGGTTCAGTTTGATCAGGATGGCGTTGGCCACGCCCATTTCAATGCCCTTCTTCAGCCGTTCCACGTTGGTGACGAACAGGTCATCCCCAACCAGCTGGACTTTTTTGCCCAGGGCATCGGTAAGCTGTTTCCAGCCGTCCCAGTCATCTTCGGCCAGGCCGTCTTCAATGGAAATGATGGGGTATTTTTCACACAGGGAAGCGTACCATTCCACCATTTCGGCAGAAGTCTTCACGACCCCTTCCCCTTTCAGGTTGTATTTGCCGTCTTCGAACAGTTCGCTGGCAGCAGTATCGATGGCCAGCCGTACCTGTTCACCGGGTTTGTAGCCGGCTTTTTCGATGGCTTCCACAATCACCTGGAGGGCTTCTTCGTTGCTTTCCAGGTTGGGTGCAAAGCCCCCTTCATCCCCTACGGCCGTAGCCAGGCCTTTGCCCTTCAGGACTTTCTTCAGAGCCTGGTAGATTTCCGCGTTGATCCGCAGGGCTTCGGCGAAGCTGTCAGCCCCTACGGGCATGATCATGAATTCCTGGATGTCCACGTTGTTGTCCGCATGGGCACCGCCGTTCAGGATGTTCATCATGGGAACAGGCAGTTCCTTGGCGTTGACCCCGCCCAGATACTGATACAGAGGCAGGCCGATGGACAGAGCCGCAGCCTTGGCCACAGCCAGGGATACACCCAGGATGGCGTTGGCACCCAGACGGCCCTTGTTGGGGGTGCCGTCCAGACGGATCATGGCTTCGTCGATTTCCACCTGACGGGTGGGATCCAGACCGATGATGGCGTCGGCAATGGTGTCATTCACATTGTCCACAGCCTTGGAGACCCCTTTGCCTCCGAAACGGTCCTTGTCCCCATCCCGCAGTTCCACGGCTTCGTGGACCCCGGTGGAAGCACCGGAAGGAACAGCCGCACGGCCTACCGTGCCGTCATCCAGCAGCACATCCACTTCTACCGTGGGATTGCCCCGGGAATCCAGGATTTCTCTTGCGCACACATTTTCAATGATTGGCATTGTTTTCACCTCGTTATTTTGGGCAGCAAGGGAAAATGATTTCCCTTGCTGGTCAATGGTCAATGGTCAATGGCCGATGGAAGCCAGCTTTTGCTGGCCACGAATTTACCTTTTACTTGCGTACCAGCAGGGAATGGCCGGTCATGGCTTCCGGTTTGGGGAGATCCAGCAGGTCCAGCAGGGTGGGAGCGATATCGGAGAGTCCTCCGTCTTCCACCTGGGTACCGGGTTCCGCACCCACCACCAGGAAAGGCACCGGATTGGTGGTATGGGCCGTCATAGGCTCATGGGTCACCGGGTCTTCCATTTCTTCCAGGTTCCCATGGTCCGCGGTGATGCACAGGGCACCACCTTTTTTCAGCACCTTTTCCACCAGGCTGCCCACACATTCGTCCACGGCCTCCAGGGCCTTCACTGCCGCCTCCAGGGAGCCGGTATGGCCTACCATATCCGGGTTGGCGAAGTTCAGGATCACCAGGTCGTACAGGTCTTTGTCCAGGGCTTCCTGGAGCTTTTCCGTCACCAGGTAGGCGCTCATCTCCGGCTGCAGGTCATAGGTGGCCACTTTGGGAGAAGGCACCAGGATCCGGTCTTCGTTGGGGAAGGGCTGTTCCCGTCCGTCATTGAAGAAGAAGGTCACATGGGCGTATTTTTCCGTTTCCGCAATGTGGAGCTGATGGAGTCCCGCCTGGGACACCACTTCCGCCAGGGTATCCCGGATTTCTTCCGGAGGAAAAGCCACCGGCGCATCAATACCCTTTTCATATTCCGTCATGGTGACGAAATGGACGGGCAGCTGGTCTTCCTTCCGGGCAAATCCCTGGAACTCCCTGTCCGTAAAGACATGGGTCAGTTCCCGGGCCCGGTCCGGACGGAAGTTGAAGAAAATCAGGCTGTCGCCTTTTTCCACATTCCCTTCCACGCCGGATACCCGGAACGGCACCACGAATTCATCGGTCTGGCCGGCAGCGTAGGCGGCTTCCAGTCCTTCTGCAGCACTGGGTGCTTCCTGGGCCTCTCCGCCGCTCATGCAGTCGTAGACCTTCTGGATCCGTTCCCACCGTTTATCCCGGTCCATGGCATAATACCGGCCGGATACGGTGGCAATCTGTCCCACACCCAGCTCCCTGCAGGCTTTTTCCACCTTGTCCAGGAAGGGGCCGGCGCTCTGGGGCGGCGTATCCCGTCCATCCAGGAAGGCATGGATACAGACCTTTTCCACCCCCAGCTTTTTGGCCATGGCCAGAAGACCCAGCAGATGGTCGATGTGGCTGTGGACCCCGCCGTCGCTGAGGAGCCCCAGGAGATGGAGTTTCTTTCCGGTGTCCCGGGCTTCCTCCATGGCCTTTACCAGCACAGGGTTGGTTTCCAGACTGCCGTCCTTCACCGCCCGGCTGATCCGGGTCAGGCTCTGGTAGATGATCCGGCCGGAGCCGATGGACAGATGGCCCACTTCCGAGTTGCCCATCTGCCCTTCCGGCAGGCCCACTGCCTCTCCGGAGCACCGGAGCTGGCTGTGGGGATACCGGTTGAAGTAAAAATCAAGATGAGGAGTCCTGGCGCGGGTCACCGCATTGGTGGAACTGGGAGGAGCGATCCCCCACCCGTCCAGGATCATCAGCATAACAGGTTTCTTTTTCATGAAGCGCCTCAGAAGGTATTGGCAATGGCGCAGAATTCCTGGGCGGACAGGCTGGCCCCGCCTACCAGGACCCCGTCGATGCCGTCTTCATGGAAGGCATGGGCGTTTTCACTGGTCACGCTGCCCCCGTAAAGGATCCGCACCCGGCGGGCTGCTTCTTTGCCGAATTTTTCTGCAATGGCTTTCCGGATCAGATCCGCAGCCGCCACTGCATCCCGCACTTCCGCACTCTTGCCGCTGCCAATGGCCCAGACCGGTTCATAGGCAACCAGCAGATGCTGGATCTGGCTGTCGGTGAGCACATTCAGCACCGGAGTCAGCTGGCTCAGGATCTTGTCCCTGGTGGAACCGTTTTCATGTTCGTCAGCGTCTTCTCCCACGCACAGCACCGGGTCCAGATCGTTCCGGAAGGCAGCCAGGACTTTCTTCACCACGATGTCGTTGGTTTCGTGGAAGAACTTCCGCCGTTCGCTGTGGCCCACCAGCACGTACCGGGAACCGATTTCCGCAATCATGGGGCCGGATACGGCGCCGGTGTAGGACCCTTCGTCTTCGTAGAACAGGTCCTGGGCACCATAGCCGATGCCGTCTTCATCCACCATGGCGGCTACGCTTTCCAGAGCAGTGAAAGGAGGGAACAACACCACTTCCGCCCGGGCCATTTCCGTGCCGTGGGCGATCTGGTGAGCCAGTTCCATGGCTTCTTCCACGGTCTTGTGGCATTTCCAGTTGCCGGCCACAATGGGTGTCCGGAGATCATCCAGGGCAGCCAGGCCCGGCAGCACTTTTCCTTCCAGGTATTCCAGGGAAGCACCGCCGCCTGTGGATACATGGCTCATCTTGTCAGCCAGGCCCATCTGTTTCACAGCTGCAGCACTGTCGCCGCCGCCTACGATGGTGATGCCGTCAGAAGCGGCCATGGCTTCCGCCACCCGCCGGGTCCCTTCTGCATAGTTGGGCATTTCGAAGACGCCCATGGGGCCGTTCCACACAAGGGTCTTCATGCCGGCCAGGGTCTGGGCATACAGTTCTGCCGTCTTGGGGCCGATATCCAGGGCCATATATTCCGGATTCAGTTTGTCCAGGTCTTCGGCTTCATGATCTGCGTCATTGGAGAAGCTGGCAGCCATGATCAGGTCCACCGGCAGGAGCATTTTGGTCTTCTGGGCAGTAGCTTCCGCCAGCAGGTCCTTGGCGATCCCCAGGCTTTCCTTTTCCACCAGGGATTTGCCCAAGTCATAGCCTTTGGCAGCCAGGAAGGTATTGGCCATGCCGCCGCCGATCAGGATCACATCTGCTTTCTTGATCAGGCTGCGGATCACGGCGATCTTGTCCGCCACTTTGGCCCCGCCGATAATGGCGGCAAAAGGACGCTGGGGTTTGTCCACTGCATTGCCCAGGTAGGCGATTTCCTTTTCCAGCAGGAAACCAGCCACCGCAGGCAGGTAGTGGGTAATGGCTTCCACGGAAGCATGGGCCCGGTGGGAAACCCCGAACCCGTCGTTCACGTACACATCCCCCAGAGCCGCCAGTTCCTGGGCAAAATGAGGATCATTCTTTTCTTCTTCCGGATGGAACCGGAGGTTTTCCAGCAGCAGGATATCCCCATTCCGCAGCTGAGCGGCTGCAGCCTGGGCTTCCTTGCCGATGCAGTCCGGGCAGAACTGCACCGGACGGTGGATCAGCTGGCTCAGAGCTTCGGCCACCGGCTTCAGGGTGTACTTCATGTTCACCTTGCCTTTGGGACGGCCCAGGTGGGCCAGGAGGATTACAGCAGCCCCCTGGTCCAGCAGGTAATGAAGGGTGGGCAGAGAGGCTTCGATGCGGATAACATCGGTGATTTCCCCTTTGTCGTTCATGGGAACGTTGTAGTCCACCCGGACCAGCACCCGTTTCCCGGTCAGCTGAATGTCTTTGACGGTTCTTTTATCCATGGCTCCGTGCTCCCTGCCTTTCTCTTACAGGCCCTTCTTGGCCATGAACAGAGCCAGTTCCACCAGACGGTTGGAATAACCCCATTCATTGTCGTACCAGGAAACCACTTTGGCCACACGGGGACCGATCATCATGGTGGACAGCCCATCCACAATGGAGCTCAGCGGGCAGCCGCTGTAGTCTTTGGATACCAGAGGCAGTTCATTGTAGCCCAGGATCCCTTTCATGGTGGTTTCAGAGGCCACTTTCATGGCTTCGTTGATTTCTTCTTTGGTGGTGTCTTTCTTCAGGTTCACTACCAGGTCGGTGAGGGAAACATCCGGAGTCGGGACACGGATGGCCATGCCTTTCAGTTTGCCTTCCAGTTCAGGCAGTACCAGACCGATGGCTTTGGCGGCACCGGTGGTGGTGGGGATGATGGAGCAGGCACCGGCACGGGCACGGCGCAGGTCTTTGTGGGCTGCATCCAGGATCTTCTGGTCGTTGGTGTAGGAATGGACGGTGGTCATCATGCCGCTTTCAATGCCGAAGTTGTCTTCCAGCACTTTGGTGAAGGGAGCCAGGCAGTTGGTGGTGCAGGATGCGTTGGAGATGATGTGGTCTTTCTTGGGATCGTACTTGTCTTCGTTGACGCCCAGGACGATGGTGATGTCTTCCCCTTTGGCCGGGCAGGCGATCAGCACCTTTTTGGCGCCGTTGTCCAGATGAGGCTGTACGGTTTCACGGGTCTTGAATTTGCCGGTGGTTTCCAGCACTACATCCACGCCCATATCGCCCCAGGGGATTTCCTTCGGATCAGTGTACCGGGTGAATTTGATGGCTTTGTCCCCTACATGCATTACGTCTCCATCAACGGACACATCTTCATCAAAGGTGCCGTGGATGGAATCGTATTTCAGCAGGTGGGCATAGGTATCGATGCCGGAACGGGCATTGACCGCCACAACTTCCACTTCAGGGTTCTTTACAGCGATACGCAGAGCGCAGCGTCCAATACGACCAAAACCATTGATACCGATTTTTACCATTTTGCATTCCTCCTAAGTTTTTTACTGATGATTGGGATCAGTTTGCAAACAATCGATGATTTCCCGGGCAGCCGCCTCGTCGGTGACCAGGATATCGTCCTGGCCGCTGCGGAGCATGGAAAGGATGGCCCTTCCCTTGGACTGTCCGCCGGCAATGCCCATGACCGTGTGGATCTTTTCCAGATCGTTGACCATGAGTCCCAGGGTGTCTGTGCTGTACACCACCCGGCCGTTCAGGTCGAAATACTGCCCCAGGGCTTCCCCTACGGCACCGGCCTTTGCCAGGCGGTCCATCAGTTTGGGGTCCATCCCCCGCTTTTCGGCCATCACCAGGGCCTGCCCCATGCCATGGACCAGGATATCCGCGCTTTTGATGGTTTCCACCACCTGTTTCACCCGGGCATCCTCTTCCAGGATCTTGCGGAGCACGTCCTCGCTGACACTGTCCGGCACATACAGCTGCAGGTACCGGGTCTTCAGCCGGCCGGCCAGCACCGTGGCAATGGTGTTGGCCTGGAGTTCCATTTTGTCCCCCAGACCGCCCCGGGCCGGGACCACCACGGTCTCCGGTTCATTGCCAAAGGTGTTTTCCGCCATGGCCGCCACAGTGGTGCCCCCGGTTACCGCCACAATGTGCTTTTTGTGGTCCGCCAGAAGGCGCAGCAGGATACCGGCCGCCACACGCCCGATTTCCCGGGTGACCACTTTGTCCTGGTCCGCATTGCCGGGCAGCACCACCACCTTCTGGAGATGGAGCTTGTCCTGGAGGATGCGTTCCAGGCTGGAAAGCTTCTGGAGCCGGTTCACATAGTCCCGGAGCTCCTGGAGGAGCACCGCCCCCTCTTCCGTAATGCTCATGCCGGTGAGGGTGAAATCCAGCAGCCCCGCTTCCTTGAGGAAATCCACATGGGAACGGAGGATCCGCTCGCTGAGCCCCAGCTTTTTGGCCAGGGTCCGGCGGCCGATGGGCTGATCGTGGCTGATCTGCCGGAGCACCTTATAGCGCTCGGTAAGCAGGTCCACCATTTCCGGAACCAGTTTATTCTGCAGGTTGATGATTCGATCCAAGCTGATGTTGCACATTTTGTCCCTCGTGGTACTTTTTATGTCCCACCCTGTTCGAAAAAAAATAAATTTACTACGCCTTCATTATAGCATAGATAAGAAAAAAAGGAAGGGGGACACCCTTCCTTTTTTTGCCCTGCCCGTTATTTAATCTCCCCCACATCCAGACTGATGTCCAGGGCTTTTACGCTGTGGGTCAGGGCTCCTATGCTGATTACGTCCACCCCGGCGGCTGCTGCGGCTTCCAGATTGTGCTCGTCGATGCCCCCGGAGGCTTCCACCACCGCCCGGTGACCGATCATCCTTACACATTCCTTCATGGCCTCCGGAGCCATGTTGTCCAGCATGATCACGTCGGCGCCCCCTTCCAGGGCTTCTTTGGCCTGGGCCAGGCTTTCCACTTCGATCTCGATCCTGGTCATGTGGCTGGCGTAGGCTTTGGCCCGGGCCAGGGCTTCCTTCACCCCTCCGGCCACGGCAATGTGGTTGTCCTTGATCAGGATGGCGTCGTAGAGCCCCAGCCGGTGGTTGTGGCCCCCGCCGGTGCGGACAGCGTATTTTTCCAGGAGCCGCAGCCCCGGCGTGGTCTTCCGGGTATCCACCACCCGGGTGCCGTAGGGTTTGGCCAGGTCCGCCAGCTTTTTGGTCCGGGTGGCAATGCCGGACAGGTGCTGGAGCAGGTTGAGGGCCAGCCGTTCTCCCGTCAGGACACTCCGGGCCGATCCGGTGACTTTGGCAATGAGGGTCCCCGGTTCCAGTTTGTCCCCGTCTTTGGCCAGGGCCTCGAAGGTCAGGCTGGGATCCAGCACCCGGAACACCTGCCGGGCCACTTCCACCCCGCACAGGATCCCTGTATCCTTGGCGTGGATGATCCCGGCAGTCACCGCCCCTTCCGGCAGCAGGGCCTCACTGGTCAGGTCCCCGCTGCCCACGTCTTCCGCCAGCCATTCCTCCAGCTGTTTATCCAACATTCTGCTGTACATGGATGCTGCCTCCTTCTTCCTCTTCGATAGTATGATGCTTCCAGCAGTCCCGGGGCTTGGGGAAATCCAGCCGGTAATGGGCCCCCCGGCTTTCTTCCCGCTGGAGAGCCGCCTGGGCAATGAGCCGGGATACCAGGATCTGGGATTTCAGATCCAGCTGCTCCGGGGTTTCCGCTGCCTGTCCGGCATATTTGGCTTCCACGGCCCCCAGTTCTTCCAGGGCCTGGCGGAGATCTTCCCGGTCCCGGGCAATCCCCAGCTGCCGGCTCATCAGTTCCCGGAGCTGCTGCCGGTCAGCGGCGGTTTCCCCCTGGGAAACTTTCCAGGGTTCCAGGACGGACTGCCAACGGCCGCCTTTTTCCTTCTGCCCCTCAACAGGGATTTCCCGGCACAGGGCACGGGCCGCCCGGCGTCCGAACACCAGCCCTTCCAGGAGGGAATTGCTGGCCAGCCGGTTGGCGCCCTGGAGACCGGTGCAGGCCGCTTCTCCGCAGGCATACAGGCCGGGCACCGTAGTGTGGCCCCAGCTGTCGGTGCGGATGCCTCCCATCATGTAGTGGGCCGCAGGAGCAATGGGGATCCGTTCCTTCCGCATATCCACTCCATAGTCCAGGAGAGTCCGGAAGATCATGGGGAATTTTTCCTCCACCCGGTCAATCACCGTGGCGTCCAGCAGCACATGGTTCGTGGCGCAGTGCTTCATTTCCGTGGCAATGGCCCGGGCCACCACATCCCGGGGAGCCAGTTCCAGCATGGGATGGTACCCGGGCATGAACCGTTCTCCCCGGGTGTTGTACAACAGGGCGCCGGCACCCCGGACCGCTTCCGAAACCAGGAAACTGGGCTTTCCCGGAAGGGCCAGGGCCGTGGGATGGAACTGGACGAATTCCATATCCATCAGTTCCGCACCGGCCCGGCAGGCCAGTGCCAGGCCGCTGCCCGTGGCTCCTTCCGGGTTGGTGGTGTGGGCAAACAGCCGTCCTACCCCACCGGTGGCCAGCACCACGGCGTTGGCGGAAAAGCGGACCATCCGGCCTTCGTGGAGAGCCATAGCTCCTGCGCACCGGCCTTCCTGGAGCAGCAGATCCGTTACATAGCAGTGTTCCAGGGTGGAGATCCGGCTTTCCCTGCCGGTAATGGACCGGAGGGCCCGGGACACTTCCTCCCCGGTGCTGTCTCCGTTGGCGTGGACGATCCGGTTCCGGCTGTGGCATCCTTCCCGGCCCAGGGCCAGGGTGCCGTCGGGATTTTTGTCAAACCGGGCTCCGTGATGAAGCAGGTCCAGCACCGCCTTGGGCCCTTCGGTGACCACGATTTTGGCCATGGTTTCGTCGGTGAGCCCGGCTCCGGCCACCAGGGTGTCCTGGTAATGGAGGCTGGGGTCGTCGTCCCTCCCCAGGGCCGCCGCAATGCCCCCCTGGGCCTTGGAGGTGTTGCTGTCCTGGAGTTCATCCCGGACCGCCACCAGCACCTGCCGGCCCGCCTCTGCCAGGGACCAGGCCGTCTGGAGCCCGGCCGCTCCGGACCCGACTACCAGGATATCCGTTTGTATTTCAGGCGTTTCCGCCGTATCAAAATTCGTCCAACAGGTTTCCATAAGGAATCCTCCTTTTACAAGTGGCCGCCTGAGCAGCAGCCTGTTACAGGTCGTAGGGAAAAGGAAAGGAACCCCATT
>NZ_FR902020.1:39197-57156 GCF_000437815.1 Acidaminococcus sp. CAG:542 | reverse complement strand
CGTTCTCTTTCTTCCGGAGCCTTATCGATATCAGCATAGGCTTCGAAAGTGGCCTTGCAGCCCGGAGTTTCGGATAGCACCTTGGTGATGGCCGCAGTCAGGGTCGTCTTGCCGTGGTCAACGTGACCGATGGTCCCAATGTTCACATGGGGTTTGGTTCTTTCAAATTTCTCTTTAGCCATTAGAATACCTCCCAACGCTTTCTGAATATTTTTTTGGATTTTAAAATAGCCCCTTTACGGGGCTGTGTTGGTAATGGTAGCGGCGCACGGATTTGAACCGCGGACAGGCCGGGTATGAACCGACTGCTCTAGCCAACTGAGCTACGCCGCCATAATTGGAGCTGATGACCAGAATCGAACTGGTGACCTTATCCTTACCAAGGATACGCTCTACCATCTGAGCTACATCAGCATGTGGTTGCGGGGGCTGGACTTGAACCAACGACCTTCGGGTTATGAGCCCGACGAGCTACCAACTGCTCCACCCCGCGATGTTTGGTGGAGAGAGAAGGATTCGAACCTTCGAAGCCAGAGGCGGCAGATTTACAGTCTGCTCCCTTTAACCACTCGGGAATCTCTCCACATTTGTCTGTCACGAATATTTGGAGCTGGCAAAAGGAATTGAACCCTCAACCTACTGATTACAAGTCAGTTGCTCTACCTATTGAGCTATGCCAGCGCTTTTCGTTCGTAACAAGGATAAGTATAAAGGAACATGGGGTTTTTGTCAACAGGTTTTTCAAAAAAAGTGTAAGGAATTTTATAAACCGAAAAAAAGGGGGCTGCTGCACCGGCAGCCGCCCCTTTTCTCACAGATAAAAATACCAGACCGTCACCAGGGCCAGAAGGATCCGGTAGATCCCGAAGGCGGTAAGGGTGGACCGCTGGAGGAATTTCATGAACCAGACAATGGACAGGTACCCTACCACGAAGGCAGTGACGAACCCAATGGCCAGCACCGTCAGGTCTCCGGCGCTGAGACCGGCCAGATTCTTCAGCAGTTCAAACAGGCAGGCCGCCACCATAATGGGCAGGGCCATGATGAAGGTAAAGTCCGCCCCGGCCTTCCGGTTCACCCCCACCAGCAGGGCTCCTCCCATGGTGGAGCCGCTCCGGGAGAACCCGGGCCACAGGGACAGGAACTGGAAGAAGCCGATGTACAGGGCCTGCCGGATGCTGATGTGATCCACATCCTGGACCAGTTCCTTTTCATGGCCCTTGATCCGATGTTCCGCATAGATCATCAGCAAAGCCCCCAGAACCAGGCCGATGGCCACCGTAGCCGGAGAGAACAGATATTTCTTGATGAAGGAGTGGACCAGGAAGGCGAAAGCCATGGTGGGCACGCAGCCGGCGGCAATATGCCAGCCGGTGAGCCCGTTTCCCAGCTGCCAGCCCTCTTTGGTCAGGAACCGGGCGAACCGTTCCTTGTAGAGCACCAGCACCGCCAGGATGGCCCCCAGCTGGATCACTACATCAAAGATCTTGGCCAGGTTCCCTTCGAAGCCGATCATATGGCCCACAATGATCATATGGCCGGTGGAAGATACGGGGATGAATTCCGTCAGGCCTTCCACAATGCCCAACAGCACCGCAATCAGATTTTCACTCACAATGCACACTCCTTCTTCTCTTCTTCGTCTGAGATTCCATTTCGTTTTAAGAACTTGTTCATTATATGGCATCCGGAGCAAAAAAAAAAGAGAAGACACGGATTTTTCCCCTGAGTTTAAGAAAAATTGTGCTTCTCTTTTTTGGTTGTTCAGAAAGTCATTCTTCCGGCTTTTCGTCCCCGAAAGAAATCCCCACTTCCCGGCCGGTCCGGACAATGTCCGAATCCACCGGCACCTGATGGGGTTTGGAGGCCGCCTGGGCAATGGGTACCCGGACGATCTGATTGGCCTGGAGGGAAACCATCACATTGTATTCCTCATCCAGACAGGCTTCCACAGCCGCTGCCCCGTACCGGGTGGAAAGCACCCGGTCGTAGGCGGTGGGAGAGCCTCCCCGCTGGAGGTAGCCCAGAACCGTGCACCGAGATTCGATGCCGGTTTTCTCTTCGATTTCCCGGGCCAGTTTTTCCCCGATGCCACCCAGCCGGATAGGTTCGAAACTTTCCTTCACCATCCGGGCAATGGTCAGCTGGCCCCCGATGGGTTTGGCCCCTTCCGCCACAGTGATGATGCTGAATTTCTTCCCATTCTGCTGGCGCCGGCGGATTTTCCGGATCACCGCATCCAGGTCATAGGGGATTTCCGGGATCAGGATCACATCCGCTCCCCCGGCTATCCCGGAATGGAGGGCGATCCAGCCTGCATACCGGCCCATGACTTCCAGCACCATCACCCGGTGATGGGATTCCGCCGTGGTATGGAGCCGGTCCAGGGCTTCCGTGGCCATGGCCATGGCCGTATCGAAGCCGAAGGTCCGTTCCGTGCAGGGCAGATCGTTGTCGATGGTCTTGGGGACCCCCACTACGTTCACCCCGCAGAACCGGTGGAGATCATAGGCGATCTTCAGGCTGCCGTCCCCGCCGATGACGATGAGACAGCCGATGCCGTGGTCTTTCAGGTTCCGGACCACATCTTCCCGCCGGTCTTCATAGATCACATTGCCTTTTTCATCTTCTCCGGCGGCATAATGGAAGGGATTGTCCCGGTTGGTGGTTCCCAAGATGGTCCCGCCCCGGGGCAGGATCCCGGAAACATCTTCCAGGCCCATCAGCTTCATGTCGTTGCAGATCAGCCCGTGGAAGCCATTGGAAATGCCGTAGATCTCAAATCCATGATGGATGGCCGTCTTTACCACGGCCCGGATCACGGCGTTCAGGCCCGGGCAGTCACCTCCGCCGGTAAGGACCGCCAGGGTTCCCCTTTTCTTTTCCTGCATTGGACTTCACCCTTTCCTGGCTGTTATTCCACTTCCCACACCGTATAGTCCGCGGCGGAGATCCGGATGGATTCCGTGCCGTCGAACTTGTCATAGCACAGCAGCCCGTCGTTTACATAACCGGGCCAGGCCAGCACTACCGTATAGGCTTTCCCCAGGGCATCGATGACGCTCTTGGGATCAATGTGGAACACGGGAACGAACAGCGTCTGCACCCGGTCCAGCAGGATCACATCTCCCCGGTGGCCGGACAGTTCTTCCGTCAGCATTTCCGGAGCTTTTTCCTTCCGTTCACTGGGCAGCAGCTTCAGGAATTCTTCGGTGATCAAAAGCCGGGTATCCACATAATCCCAGCCTTTGGCTTCCGCCGCTTCCCGGAGCAGTTTGCTTTTGCCGCTGCCGGGTTTCCCGGTAACGACCAGGACCTTTTCATCCTTTGCCTGTACGGCTTCCACCTGTTTCAGAAATTCTTCCATTTGACTCATGTGTATCGCCCTCCCTTAGATGCATGGATTTTCCGCTGTTTATACCATGTTATTCGCCGTGAGAAAAGAGAATTCCTGCAAAAGAGTTTTTTTCTTCTTTTCACCGGCCAGCGAATTGTCAGATTGTTTCAATTCTATCATTCTTGTTATGGCTGGTCCGGAGATGTTCCTTGGCTGCCATAATCAAAAGTCCCTTGTTCAGTGTCATCAGGTCCAGTTCATGGTTCCGGCTGGCCAGATATTTTTCCAGTTTCCGTTTTACCCGCTGAAGAGCGTTGTCAATGGATTTGGTGCTCCGCTGGAGTTCCCGGGCAATCTCCTGGTAGCTTTTGCTTTCCAGGTATTTGCACAGGGCCTGCCATTCCAGACTGCTGAGCATGGCACTGACGTTCCGCTCAATGTCATTGAAGGCTTCCTGGTCCACCAGCAGATTTTCCGGATCCACTCCGTGACTTCCCCCCAGCATGTCCAACAGGGTCCGTTCCTTGCCTTCCTCAAACACCGGCTTGTCCAGGGACACATAACAGTTGAGAGGCCGATGTTTCTGCCGGGTGGCGCTTTTGATGGCAGAAATGATCTGCCGGTTCACGCAGACTTCCGCAAAGACCTTGAAGGAAGCCTGCTTTCCCGGCCGGTAATCCCGTATGGCCTTGAAAAGGCCGATCATCCCTTCTTGGATGATGTCCTCCTTTTCCGCCCCCACCAGAAAATACCGGCTGGCCCGGATCCGGATGAATTCCTTGTACTTGTCCAGCAGATACTCCTGAGCCTGCCGGTCATCCCGGTCCTGGATCAGCTGGATCAGCTCCTCGTCGGACAGGGTGTCATAGACTTTCCGCAGTTCTTCCTGCAACAGTTCACGCCCCCTCTGGTGTGTTTTGTGCTCCTTCTGATGTTGAGACCGAGGGGCTGCATGCCGCCTGCCTCAGCCTCTGTGCTCTTTACTCTGCACCCTTCACGGCTTCTTCCGCCCTTCCAGGATCCGCTGCCGGACAATGTCATAGAGCAGGATCCCGCCTGCCACAGAGGCATTCAGGCTGGACACCTGCCCCAGCATGGGGATGCGGACGATGAAGTCACAGTTTTCTTTCACCAGACGGCCCAGGCCCTTGCCTTCCGCCCCCACCACCAGCACCATGGGGCCGGTAAGGTTGGCGTCGAAATACTGGGATTCCCCGTCCATATCCGCCCCGGCGATCCAGAAGCCCCGCTTTTTCAGCTGCTTCATGGTCTGGGCAATATTGCCGATCTGGATCACCGGCACATATTCAATGGCACCGGCAGAAATCTTGGCCACCACTCCGTTGAGAGGGCAGCTCCGGCGCTGGGGCAGCAGCACCCCGTGGACCCCAGCCGCATTGGCGGTCCGGATCAGGGCTCCCACATTCTGGGGATCCTGGAGTTCATCCAGGAGCAGCAGCAGGGGCACTTCTCCCCGGCTTTCCACCCGGGCCAGCACCGTATCCAGATCCTGGAAGGCCACCGGCGCCCCCTGGGCCGCCACCCCCTGGTGACGGACCCCGTCGGAAATTCGGTCCAGGGCTTCCCGGGTCACCTTTTCCACCGGGATCTTCCGTTCCTGAGCCAGTTCCAGGATCTCGCTGAGACTGCCCCCGTGGCTGCCTTCCTGGATCAGCACTTTGTTGAAGGGCCGGCCGCTGCGCAGGGCTTCCCGCACCGCATTCCGTCCCACAATGAAATCTTCCATGGTTCCTCCTGATACAAGGGAAGGGCTGCCGCAGCTGCGACAACCCCTTTCCCGTTGTCCCGGTCAGCGCCTTCCGCCTTTTGGCATCCGGTCCGCTGGTTCCGGCAGATTTTATTCTCCCTTGCTGACTTTTTCCGCAAAGTCGTAGCCGTACTGTTCTGCCGCTTCCAGTTCAGCAGGCAGCGGACGCCATTTCACATTGTACCCGGGCAGCAGTTCCATGCCGGACTCCTTGATCATGGCTTCCATATCCTTTTCCGCACCGCCGGCCCAGCCGTAGGTCCCGAAGGCAGCGGCCTTCTTGCCAGTGGGTTTCAGGCCCTTCAGGTAAGTAAGGAACCCGCCGATGGTGGGCATCATGCCGGAATTCTGGGTGGGAGAACCGATCAGGATCCCTTTGGCGGTGAGCAGGTCGCTGACGATATCCGCCTTCAGGCTGCTTTCATACCGGTACAGCTTCACCCGCATTCCTTGCTTTTCGATGCCTTTGATCATGGCCCGGGCCATGGCGGCGGTGCCGCCCCACATGGTGTCGAATACCACCAGTACCCGGTCCACGGTTTCACCCTTGCCCCAGGATTCGTACCGGCTCAGGATGTCGTCGATGTGGGAGCGCCAGATGCAGCCGTGGCAGCTGCAGATCATCTTGAGAGGCAGGCTCCGGACCAGTTTCACCGTATTGGGTACCAGTTTCCGGTAGGGCATCAGGATGTTGGCGAAGTATTTCTGGGCTTCGAAGAACATGTTTTCCACTTCGGTTTCGTCATCGAACAGCTTGCTGCAGCAGTAGTGCTGCCCGAAGGCATCGCTGGAGAACAGGATCTGTTCTTCCGGGCAGTAGGTGACCATGGAATCCGGCCAGTGGAGCATGGGAATGGGCTGGAAGGCCAGGGTCCGTTTGCCCAGGCTTACGGTATCCCCTTTTTTCACGATCTGGGTCTTGAAGATATCCCCGTAATGTTCTTTCAGTTCATTGGCCCCCTGGACCGTGATCAGGAAGGTGGCATTGGGGCAGGCCCGGGCCAGAGCCGGCAGGCTTCCGGAATGGTCCGGTTCCACATGGTTCACTACAATGTAGTCGATTTTTTCCGGATCCACAATGGTCCGGATGTTGCTCAGCTGTTCCCCGGCGAAGGGAGCCTTCACCCCGTCGATCAGGCAGATTTTTTCATCCATGATCAGGAAGGAGTTGTAGGTGACCCCCCGGGGAGTGGCAAAGCCGTGGAAGTCATGGAGGGTCCAGTCCCGGATCCCCACTTCGTATATATCATTGACAATAGTACGAGCTTTCATGTTGAATCTCCTTTCAAAAATAACAGTTCCTTTTTCGCCCTATCATTATACTATTTTCTTCTTTCCATGACAATTTGAAAAACGGAAGTCCCAGAGAGACTTCCGTTTTGTCAATGGTCAATGGTTCTGCTGCTCAGGCAGCAGAACCATTCTTCTTTTCCTCTTTCACATGCTCCATATACTTCCGGGTCTCGGACACCACCACACCGGACAGGCCCAGAAGGGCGATCAGGTTGGGGATGGCCATAAGGCCGTTTACGATATCTGCCAGGATCCAGATGGATTCCAGTTTCAGGAAGGCCCCGCAGCCCACCAGCAGGATGAAGCCCACCCGGTAGGGCATGATCCCTTTGACCCCCACCAGGTATTCCATGCACCGTTCTCCGTAGTAGTTCCAGCCCAGGATGGTGGTGAAGGCAAAGAGCACCAGCCCCACCATGAGCATGTAGCCCCCGAAGTGGGGATAAGCCTGGAGGAACGCCGCATTGGTCAGTGCGGCTCCGTTCAGATCCGTTTTCCACAGACCGCTGATCACCACCACCAAACCGGTCATGGTGCAGATGATAATGGTGTCGATAAAGGTACCGGTCATGGAAACCATTCCCTGTTCCGCCGGCCATTTGGTCTTGGCAGCAGCGGCCACAATGGGAGCGCTCCCCAGGCCGGATTCGTTGGAGAATACCCCACGGGCCACCCCGTTCCGCATGGCGAACAGCACGCTGGCTCCCAGGAAGCCCCCTACTGCCGCCGTGGGATGGAAGGCATCATAGAACACTTCCGCAATGGCCCCCGGCACTTTGTCCGCAAAGATCACCAGGAAGCCCAGGGTAGAAGCCATGTAGATTACAGCCATGGCCGGCACCACCTTGGATGCGGTCTTGGCAATGCTCTGAAGGCCTCCCAGAGTAATGGCCGCCACCAGGATGGTGAGCACCACGGCGGTGTATTCCACCGGGATCCCGGCATTCAGCTGGGTGATCTGGACAATGGAGTTCACCTGGGCAAAGGTCCCGATGCCGAAATAGGCCACCAGTACCCCGAAGAAGGCGAAAGCAATGGCCAGAGGCCGGTAGGCCCGGCCCAGCCCGTTTTCAATGTAGTACATGGGGCCCCCGGAAATCTGTCCCTTGTCATCCACGGTCCGGTATTTCACTGCCAGGCAGCCTTCCGCATATTTGGTGGCCATGCCGAAGAAGGCGGCGATCCACATCCACAGGATGGCCCCCGGCCCCCCGGCTTTGATGGCCGTAGCCACCCCTACAATGTTCCCGGTGCCCACAGTGGCAGCCAGGGCGGTGCACAGGGCCTTGAAGGAATCGATGTCCCCTTCTCCCTGGTTTTCCGCGGAAAAGATCAGTTTCAGGGAACGGGGCAGACGGAAAATCTGCAGGAAACCCAGCCGGAAGCTGAGGAAAATCCCGGTCCCCACCAACAGGACCAGCAAGGGCGGTCCCCAGACAAAGCTGTCGATCTGATTCAGCAACGCAATACTCATAAACAAACTTCCCCCTTTTTCATTGAGCCCGCAGGCGCTCTTCCCACTTCTCCGCACTTTCCAGAGAAGCTGTATGTGTTTCTTTATCCAAAGCCAGCACCCGCTGGTGATAGCGGAGCAGCGTGCTTCTGTGTCCAACGCTGACCAGGGTGGTCCCAGGCAGCTTTTCTCCCAGGGTCCGGTACAGGGCCCCTTCCGTTTCCTCATCCAGGGCGGAAGTGGATTCATCCAGGAACAGCCACCGGGGCTGATAAAGCAGGGCCCGGGCAAAGGCCAGCCGCTGCTGTTCCCCGATGGAGAACACATGGGACCAGTCCCCTTCTTCCTGGAGATGGACTGTCAGATACCCGATCCGGCACTGTTCCAGGGCCTCCTTCAGGGTTTCGTCGGAAAATTCCCGGGTGCCGGGATACAGCACCGCATCCCGGAGAGTCCCCAAGGGCAGATAGGGCCGCTGGGGAATGAACATCAGCTGATCCTGGGGCGGCAGGGCTACCTTTCCCCGGGCAAAGGGCCAGATCCCCGCCAGGGCCCGGAGCAGAGTGCTTTTCCCGCTGCCGCTGATGCCCTTGATCAGCACATTGGTGCCCGGCTCCAGGGTCAGGTCCAGAGGTTTCAGGATGGGCTGTCCGTTGGGCAGGTCCACTTCCAGAGGCTCCAGACGGACAGCGCCGCCGGTGCTTTCCACCCGTTCCACATGGCTCTGGCTGCCGGCTTCCTGGACCCGGACCATGTCTTCCTCAAACCCCGTGAGCCGGTCCACCACCGCCTGCCATTCCGCCAGGGAAGCGTACATGTCCACAAAGTAGGACAGGGAATCCTGGACCCGGCCAAAGGCCGTGGCCACCTGCATCAGGCCCCCCAGGGTCAGTTCCCGGCGCAGGAACCGGGGAATGGCCACTACAAAAGGAAAGATGATGGCAATCTGGGAATAGCCGGAATTCAGCCACACCAGCTGTTTCTGCTTCAGGACGATTTTCCAGAAGTTGTCCAGCAGCAGGGCGAAGCGTTTCTTGAACACTTTCCCTTCCAGCTGTTCTCCCTGATAGAATGCCACGCTTTCCGCATTTTCCCGCATACGCATCATGCTGAACCGGAAATCCGCCTCCCGGCGCTGCTGGAAGAAGTTCAGGGCCACCAGCTTGTGGCCCACCCGGTGGGTGAGCCAGGTTCCCACAGAGGCGTAAGCCACCGCCACCCAGACCATATACCCGGCAATGTGCCAGGTACGGCCCAAAAAGGCAAAGGAAAAGGGACCGGACAGCTGCCACAGGATCACCACAAAGGAAACCAGGGTGCACAGGGCCTTCACGATCCCCACAAAGAACCCCAGGGTCTTGGTGACAAACAGATTCACGTCCTCACTGATCCGCTGGTCCGGGTTGTCCATTTCCTTCCCGAACATTTCCAGCCGGTAATAGGTCCGGTGCTGGAGCCACCGGTCGATGTACCGGTTGGTGAGCCAGCGCCGCCAGTTCAGCACCAGCACCTGCTGGAGGTAGTAGGCATAAACGGCCAGGATGATATAGATAAAAGCCAGCACAGTGAACCGCTTCAGCTGGTGGAAGATTTCTTCTGTCTGGTAGTTCTGGAGTGCGGTGTAGAAAGCGTTGTTCCACTGGTTCAGCAGCACCAGCATGGCCACCACCGCCAGGGTCAGCACCAGGATGGCCAGCAGTAAGGCGTAGGCTTTTTTCTTTTCTTCACTTTTCCAATAGCTGCGGGTCAGGTGCCAGACCTGAATGAGCAGTTTTTTCGTACCATTTGTTTGTTTCACGTGTCCTTCACCTTACACAATCAAGAATAAAAACTATTATATCCGTTCCAATGAAAAAAAGCAAAGATTTTTGGAGAAAAAAGGGGCTGCTGCATACGCAACAGCCCCTTTTCAATTGTCGATTGACTATTGACAGTAAAGGACTGCTGCAATGCAGCAGTCCTTTACCACGTTATTTCTTTTCTTCCGGAATCGGATCATCCACGGAGCCTACAGGCACCTTGGGATGGAAGACCTTTTCGATGGTGAGGAACAGGACCGGCACCAGGAACAGGCTCAGGAAGGTGGAAGCCATCATGCCGCCGATGATGGCGGTACCGATGGAGGTACGGCTGCCGGCACCGGCGCCGCTGGCCCAGGCCAGAGGCACAGCCCCGATGACCGTGGAGAAGGCAGTCATCAGGATAGGACGGAGACGGACCGTAACCGTATCCACCAGAGCGGGCATGACAGCCCAGCCGTCGTCCACTCTCATCTTGGCGTATTCCACGATCAGGATGGCGTTCTTGGCGGACAGCCCGATCAGCACGATCAGCCCGATCTGCATGTAGATATCACTGGTGAGCCCCCGGAGGAACTGGAAGCCTACAGCGCCCATAACGGCGGAAGGCACCGCGAAGATGATGCCCAGAGGCAGGGTCCAGCTTTCATACAGGGCGGACAGACACAGGTACACGAACACCAAGGAGATCCCGAACATCATGAAGGAAGAGTTCCCGGCGGCTTTTTCGTCCCGGCTCTGGTCCGTCCACTGGTAGGTATACCCACTGGGCAGTTCGCTGTTCAGCACGCTTTCGATGGCGGCAATGGCCTGACCGGTGGACACGTTGGTGGCCGGAGACCCGGCGATCTTGGCCCCACGGGCCCCGTTGAACCGGGTGATAACTGGGGCAGCCGGAATTTCCTTGCTGGTTACCAAAGCGCTCAGAGGCACCAGGGACCCGGTGGTGCTGGCCACATACAGGTTGGAGAAGCTCTTTACATCCCCTCTGTATTTGGGATCAGCCTGGATGACCACTTTCCAGGTCTTGCCCAGCAGGTTGAAGTCGTTGACTTCGCTGCCGCCCAGGTTGGCCTGGAGGGCGGTGAATACGCTGGATACCGGCACGTTCAGGCTTTCCGCCTTGGCCCGGTCCACATCGAACTGGAGGGCCGGAGTATTATCGGTAAAGGTGGTGTAGATGGTGGCCAGTTCCGGACGCTGCCGAAGCTTGCCCAGGATGGTCTGCACATCTTTGGCCATGGTGTTGGTGTCATGGCCGGTGGTATCCATGATGTACAGGCTCAGGCTCCCGGTGTTGGACAGACCGGGGAGTACGGCCTGGTTGAAGGCCATGGAAGTGGCCGCCGGGTTCTGGGCACCCATCATGTTCAGCTTTTTCAGGACGCTGAATACACTCGTATCCTCCGTGGTCCGGTTCTGGATATCATCCAGTTTTACCGGTATGATGGCCGCATTGGGCTTTCTGCCCATGGACAGTACATCGATGCCCACGATTTGCAGTACATGTTTCACCCCGGGGATCTTCCGGATCTCTTCCACCATTTCATTGGTGACTTTGGTGGTCCGGTTGGTGGAAGCCGCTTCCGGCAAAGAAGCCGTCATCATGGCAAAGCTCTGGTCTTCATCAGGCAGGTAGGAGGAAGGGATCAGCTTGAAGAACATGCCGATCAGCACAAAGACGATGGCCAGTCCCACCAGCCCCAGTTTGAAATGCCGGAGCAGCCGTTTCACGTTCTTTACGTATTTGCCGGTGGTCCGTTCCAACCACCGGTTGAAATAGCCGAACATTTTGCCCAGGAATCCTTTGCTGCCGTTGGGATCCTTGGGTTTGATCACCATGGCGCACACGGCGGGGCTCAAAGACATGGCCACTACGGCGGAGATACTTAGAGCCACCACGATACTCAGGGCGAACTGTTTGTACAGTACCCCGGTGATCCCGCTCAGGAAGGCTACGGGCAGGAACACGGCCAGCAGTACGAAGGCAGTGGCCACAATGGCTCCGGATACTTCCCGCATGGCGTTGTAGGTGGCTTCCTTGGGATCCATCCCCAGGGCATCCACATTGTGTTCCACGGCTTCCACCACTACGATGGCGTCGTCCACCACGATCCCGATGGCCAGCACCAGGGCGAACAGTGTCAGTGTATTGATGGTAAAGTCAAAAATGATGAAGGACCCGAAAGTTCCCAACAGAGAAACCGGGATGGCCAGGGTAGGAACCAGGGTGGCCCGCCAGCTTTGCAGGAACACCCAGGTGATCAGCACCACCAGTACCAGGGTTTCCACCAGGGTGACCACCACTTCCTTCAGGGATTCCCGTACATATTCGGTGTTGTCCTGTACGATGGTCAGTTTCAGATCCGGCGGGAAGTTCTTTTCCGCCTCCGCCAGCACCTTCTTCACTTCTGCCACGGATTCCAGGGCGTTGGCGTCGGTGTTCAGGCTGATGGCGTAGTTCATGGCGTTCTTTCCGTCCAGTTTGGAGGTAACGCTGTCGTCACGGGGACCGAATTCCACCCGGGCCACATCTTTTACCCGGAGCAGATTCCCGCTGCTGTTCTTGATGATGATGTTGCCGAATTCATCCGCAGTGGAGAGACGGCCTTTCACACGGGCGGAATACTGGAATTCCTGATCCGCCTCATTGGGCCGGGCCCCGATGCTCCCAGCAGGTGCCTGGACGTTCTGGCTGGCAATGGCATTCTTTACATCTGCCGCCGTCACGCCCAGCTGGGCCATTTTCATGGGATCCAGCCATACCCGCATGGACAGTTCCGGTCCATATTCGCTGACTTCAGATACCCCTTTCACACGCTTCAGGGCATCCACGAACTGGGTGGCCCCATAGGTTTTCATGAACAGGGTGTCATAAGTGCCGTTGGGGGAAGTCAGGGCGAAATACATGATGGTTTCCGCCGATTCCTTCTTGGTGGTGACCCCGTAGGTGCTTACTTCACTGGGCAGAGAAGCAGAAGCCTGGGCTACCCGATTCTGCACCTTGACGGAGTCCATATCCGGATCCGTCCCCAGTTCGAACTTTACGTCCAGGGTGTAGTTGCCCTGGTTGTCACTGGTGGAGTTCATATCCACCATGCTGTCCACCCCGTTGACCTGCTTTTCAATGGCCTGGGCCACAGACTGTTCCACAACCTCCGCACTGGCCCCCACATAGTTGGTCCGCACACTGATCCGGGGATTGGAGATCTGGGGATACTGGGCAATAGGCAGGTTGTAGGCGGAAATGATTCCCACCAGAGTGATGATGATGGCTATGACGCAGGCAAATACAGGGTGATCAATGAAATACTTTGCCACTCTACTTTACCTCCTTACTTCCCGCTGGTCTGGGTCGTGTCGGTGGTATCCAGATCCGCTTCCGTCATAGGGGAAGCGTTGACTTTGGCGCCTTCCTTCAGCTTCTGGACCCCTTCCACCACAACGGTTTCCGTACCGTCCAGACCGCTCTTCACCAGCCACAGTTTCCCGATCCGGGCCCCCAGCTGGACTTCCTTCATGCTGACGGTGTTGTCGCTGTTGATCACATAGACGAAATGCTTATACATCACGTCGGTGACAGCCCGCTGAGGCACCAGGATGGCGTTGGGCACCGTGGAACCCACCACGGAAATGTTGGCGAACATACCGGGCAGCAGCACCCCGTTGGGATTCTGGAACTCCGCCTTCAGGGTCAGGGTACCGGTGGTGTCGCTGACGCCCCGGTCCACCTGGGTCACGGAACCTTTTTCCGGATAGGTGGTGCCGTCGCTGAGCTTCATGGTCACGTTCTGGAGCTTGGTGCCGTTGTTGGTGTTCCCTTTCATGATATCCAGGTAATCCGCCTGGGATACGGAGAACCGCACCCGCATGGGATCACTGCCGGAAATGGTGGTGAGCACCGTGGAGTTGGCCGTTACGAAAGAACCTTCCGCCAGAGGATTGGTATCGATCTTCCCGGAGAAAGGAGCCACGATCTGGGTATCACTTACATCCACCTGGGAAGAAGCCAGGATGGCAGACTGGGCATCCACGGCAGCCTGGGCCTGAGCCAGCTGGGTGTTGTACTGGTCCGCGGTCTGTTTGCTTACAGCCCCCTGTTCATACAGGGTCTGGTACCGGGCGGCATCCCGCTGGGCATTGGCCAGAGTGGCCTGGGCATTGGCCAAATTGGCCTGGGCATTCAGCACGGAATTCTGATAGTTCCGGGGGTCGATTACATAGAGCAGCTGACCGGCTTCCACATAATCCCCGCCGTTCACCAGTTTCTGGACAATGGTACCGGTGACCTTGCTCTTGATCTGCACGTCATTGGCCGCTTCCACGAAGCCGGTGTAATCATAGGTAATGGGGGTATCCCGCTTGATGACCTTCATGGACTTTACAGCCACGTCTCCCGCCGCCGGTGTGGTCTTGCTGCCGCAGCCGGCAACGCCTACCAGCAGAAGGAGAGCCATCCCGATGGATATCGCTTTTTTCTTTCCTAACATGGACAATCCTCCTAAAATCCTGCCCTTGCGGGCATGTACTGCAATCGTGAAACAGTTATAGAAAACCTTGTATATTATATCGTATGCAATTTCCAGATTCAAACCTGTTATTTAGAGGTTTTTTCTTTATTTTCTACGTTTTTTACTTCTTTTTTCACGTTTTCTTCATTTGACTGGCTAGTCAAAAATACTTCCCCGGGACGGTTTTTCGTCAGGAACGGCAGGACCTTTTCCGCCTCCAGATCGTATTCCTTCTGGTCACCGTACAAAAGGCCCAGAGCCTCTCCATCGAAGTAATAGCCAGTCACGTCTTCCGGCTTCAGCAGCAGTCCGCCGGCGGCTGTTTCCTTTTCCACCATCCGCCAGAATTTTCCCCAGGGCCGGATCATGTCCTTCAGGGCCACTTCCTCTCCGGTATCCATATTGAAGTTCCAGCACCGGGTAATGGCCTGGCTCTTGTCCCGTTCCGTCAGGAGCCCCAGGACCATAATGCTGGCATAGTGCCGGCCGCTGTATTTCACATCATAATCCAGGTTCAACCGGGTGCCGATGGACACGTTCTTCAGCTGATTCCGGACAAAGGATTCGATGCCATGGTTCAGTTTCCAGGCCAGTTTCCCATCCAGCTTCTGGAAGTGGGGATATTCCACCGCCCCGTTTTCCGCCGGCACCTTCAGGGAAACGATTTCGTAGCCGCTTTCTCCGGTGACCTTGTCTCCGCTGGTATAGGTGGGTTTGGTGTACAGCTCCGCCTGGAACCCCACGTTCCTGGGTTCCCAGCCTCCGGCCCGGTATTCCCACACAATCCGTACATAGCCCAGGGGGTCCGCGTTCAGCACCCCCAGCACCTTCTGGATGGTGATCACTTCATCCACCCCGTCCCCGTTCACGTCCAGGGCACTGAGCTGACTCAGGTTTTGGATATAGGGCCGCAGGCCGGATTCTTTCAGGCTGCCGTCCTCATTGTACACGTTCAGGTTCCGGTAGGCGTCCTTCTCCCCGGAAAGATCCAGCACCATGTCCTGTTTCAGATCCGGGAAGGACAGGCTGGCCCGGTAATCCGGCAGATAAGTGCCCACCATGGACACCCCCCGGTTCTCTTCCTGGCCGAACACCTCCTGGAGCTTCCCGTCGATCACATCCAGGATCCGGTAGGAGACCATCCCGCCGGAGCCGCCGCTGGGCGCAGCAATGATCACGTCCGGATACCCGTCTCCAGTCACATCCGCAAGGGTCAGGTAGGCATTGTAGCCTCCCAGGTTCTGAGGCCGGTAGTAGTATTTCACCCGGTTGGCCCCGGCAGCGCCGGTTTCCCGGACGATCAGGTACATATCCCCCATGTAGCTGGATTTATCCACCAGGGGATTCCCCATAAGATCCACCACTTCCTCCACGCCATCTCCGTCAATATCCCCGATGGCTTCGCTGAGCAGCTGACCCCGCTGGAGGGAAAAGTCCACTTCTCGGGTCCGGCGCAGATCATCGGCTTTTTGGACCGGATTGACACTGTCCTTCCCGGCTGCTTCCATCCCCGGCTTTTGGGTTCCGGTCTTGGCCGGTCCCTTTTTGTCAGCCAGAGCCGTTTCTCCGGAGCCGGCAGCCGGTTCCGTTCCGTCTGTCTGAGCAAAAGTCCGCAGGTCATGCACCGGTGCTGCTGCATCTGCCAGTACCGGCAGGCAGAGACTTCCTGCCAGGGCCAGGCTGAGTATGATTTTTTTCCCGATTGGTTGTTCCATGGTCCACCCACACTTACCCTTTCCATCATGTTTTATAGTTCATTATACTATAGGTTTCCCCTTTTCGTCTGCTTTCTCTGAAAAGATTCTGTATCCGGTGGATGGATAAGTTTTCACGGATTACCAAATATTAAGAAAGTTCTTTACAGTCCGTAAGAAATTGATTATACTATCCCCATGTTTCTTTTTATAGAACCGAAGGGGGAGCTTGTACAATGATCGAATACAATCCGATTACACCGGATGTGCTGGAAGCACTCCGTGAAATTTCTGGAAAACGGGTGATCACCGGCGAAGACATCAACCCGGACTACACCCATGATGATATGCCCATTTACGGCATCGGCATGCCGGAAGCCACCATCGATGTGGAAAGCACCGAAGAAATCGCCGCCATTATGAAGCTGTGCAACGAACATCACATCCCGGTCACCGTCCGGGGCGCCGGCACCGGCCTGGCAGGCGGAGCCACTCCGGTCCAGCGGGGCCTGGTGCTGTGCACCTCCCGGATGAACCAGATCCTGGGCTATGACGAAAAGAACATGAACGTGCGGGTACAGCCCGGGGTCCTGCTGGACACCCTGTCCAAGGACGCCCTGGCCCACGGGATGTTCTATCCCCCGGATCCGGGCGAAAAATTCGCCACCCTGGGAGGCAACGTGTCCACCAACGCCGGAGGCATGCGGGCCGTAAAATACGGCACCACCCGGGATTACGTCCAAGCCATGACCGTGGTCCTGCCCACCGGGAAAGTGATCCATCTGGGGGCTCCCGTCTCCAAGACCTCTTCCGGCTACAGCCTGCTGAACCTGATCATCGGCTCTGAAGGCACTCTGGGGATCATTACGGAACTGACCCTGAAACTGATTGCCCCGCCCAAATGCCATGTAACCCTGATCGTTCCCTTTGCGGAACTGGCTGACGGCATCGGTGCCGTGCCGGCCATCAAACATTCCGGCCTGGATCCCCAGACCCTGGAATTCTTCGAAAAGGAAATCCTGGAATCTTCCGAAGCCTACATGGGCAAAAGCGTCTTCCCGAAAGAAGTGGAAGGCCAGGAAGTGGGTGCCTATCTCCTGGTGACCCTGGATTCCAACGACCGGGACCTGCTGGACAAACAGGTGGAAGAAGCGGCAGAAATGCTCCTGGAAGCCGGTGCCCTGGATGTGCTGGTGGCAGATACTCCCATGTTCCTGGAAAAGACCTGGGCAGCCCGTTCCTCCTTCCTGGAAGGCATCGAAGAACAGTTCAAGCTGCTGGATGAATGTGACGTGGTGGTCCCTGTATCCAAGATCCCGGATTTTGTCCTGTACATCAAGGAAATCCAGGGAGACTTCCCCTTCGAAGTGAAGATGTTCGGCCATGCCGGGGACGGCAACCTGCACATCTACACCTGTGCCAACGACATGGATCTGATGGAATTCAAGAAATCCGTGGAACAGTTCATGCATCTGCTGTACGCCAAATGCACGGAACTGGGCGGCCAGATTTCCGGGGAACACGGCATCGGCTTCGGCAAGGTCCAGTTCCTGGCAGAAAACCTGGGCGACACCACCATTTCCCTGATGCAGGGCATCAAGGAAGTCTTCGACCCCAACCTGATCCTGAACCCCAACAAAGTCTGCTTCTGATTTTTGCAGCCAAAAGACTGCCGCAACTGCGGCAGTCTTTTTTTGTGCATAAAATGGAGGCTGTTGCAAAAGCAACAGCCTCCAGAGGGATGGTTATGGGATTTCTCAGAAGAACTTCAGGTCCACCTTGTCCTCTACTGCATCCAGGATACCGCCTTCCTGGACCAGGTTGGTGATCTTTTCCAGTTCCTTGAACATTTCGATGTCCTTGTCGTAAGCGATGAAGTCATTGGATTTCCGGACTGCATCATAGGCAGCCTGGGTACCAGCCCCCAGTTTGAAGCCTTCCCCTTCCCGCAGGTCGATGGCCTGGCAGGCGGCCAGGATTTCCGTGGCCACCACCCGGCGTGCGTTGAAGGCGATTTCTCCGGCTTTCCGGGCGGCATGGGCCCCCATGCTGACCAGGTCTTCCTGGTTTTCGCAGGAAGGAATGGAATCCACGGAAGCAGGAT
>NZ_FR902020.1:0-39105 GCF_000437815.1 Acidaminococcus sp. CAG:542 | reverse complement strand
CGGAGTTCAGACCGGAATGTTTCACCAGGAAGGACGGGAACCCGCTGAGGGAATTGTTGATCAGCCGTTCCAGACGCCGTTCGGAAACGTTGGCGATTTCGGAGATCCCGATGCCCAGGAAGTCGAAGGGCAGGGCCATGGGTTCGCCGTGGAAGTTCCCGCCGGAAATCACGTCACCATCCGGCAGGACGATGGGGTTGTCCGTAGCGGCGTTGATTTCGATGTCCACTTTGTCTTTTACAAAACCCAGAGCATCCTTGCTGGCCCCATGGATCTGGGGTACACAGCGCAGGCAGTAGGCATCCTGCACTTTCAGCTGGCCCTGATGGGTTACGTAGGTACTGCCGGACAGCAGGTTCCGCAGGTTGTAGGCGGTATCCAGCTGGCCTCTGTGAGGACGGATCACATGGAGCCGTTCATCAAAAGCATCGATGATGCCCCGCTGGGCTTCAATGGACAGGGCGGCGGCAATATCGCTCTGTTTCAGCAGGGACATGCCTTCCCACAGGGCGAACACGCCCATGGCGGTCAGGATGGGAGTGCCGTTGATCAGCGCCAGACCTTCCTTGGCTTCCAGATGGATAATGGGGATCCCGGCTCTTTCCATGGCTTCCTTGCCGGGCATTACCGTGCCCTGGTATTCCGCATCCCCCAGACCCAGCATGGGCAAGACCATATGGGCCAAAGGCGCCAGGTCACCGGAAGCCCCCAAGGAGCCTTTTTCCGGAATGTAGGGATGGACGCCCTTGTTGATCATATCCACCAGGGTCTGCAGGGTGGACAGCCGGATGCCGGAATACCCTTTCACCAGGGCGTTGGCCCGGATGGTCATGGCAGCCCGGGTCACTTCCCGGCTGAGAGGTTTGCCATAGCCGCAGGAATGGGTACGGATCAGGTTTTCCTGGAGCTGGGCACAGTCTTCTTTGGAAATATGGACCCGGCACAGGGACCCGAATCCGGTGGTGACCCCGTAAACCACACGGTCACTGTTCACAATGTCATCGATGAGAGCCCGGGAAGCCTTGATCCGGTCCACAGCATCCGGGTCGAAGGACAGTTTGGCATTATAGCGGCTGACGGCGATCAGCTGATCCAGCGTCAGGTCATTTCCGTTCAGGACAACTTCTTTGATGGCTTTTACGTCTTTCAGCATTTGAATATCCTCCTTAAAAAATCAGTTTTCTCTAGAAAGGGGCTGTTGGACAGCCCCTTGTTTTTGTTCAGTTAGCCCAGGATCATGGCGCCGATCACGCCGCCGATGAACAGGGTCACATCGAAGAAGATGAAGGTGGGTACACAGGTATCCCAGATGTGGTTGTGCTGCCCGTCCGCATTAAGCCCCGAAGTGGGCCCCAGGGTGGAGTCGGAAGCAGGAGATCCGGCATCGCCCAGTGCTGCGGCAATCCCGATCAGCAGGATGATGGAAGGAATGCCAAAGCCCAGTTTCAGGCCCATGGGGATGTAAATGGAAGCCACCACAGGGATGGTCCCGAAGGAAGTCCCGATACCCATGGTGATCAGGAGGCCCACAGCCAGCATCAGGATAGCCCCGCTGAGTTTGGTGTTAATGACGGCAGTGGTGGCCATGACCAGGGCTTCCACAGAGTGGGTTTCCCGGAGCACATTGGCGTAGCCGGCAGCCACCAGCATGACGAAGGCAATGAAGCCCATCATCTTTACGCCCCCATCCACCATCTCATCCATCTTGTTCCATTTGATGGCGCCGGTGGCCAGCATCACCAGAAGGCCGCACATGGCACCGATGGGCAGGGATTTGAAGTACAGCTGGGCCACGAAGGCTGCCACGGCACCGGCCAGGGCCTTCCAGCAGTCCGCGTTCATTTCGGTTTCTCCAGCCTTTTCGTCCTGGCCCATGATGGGCAGGTCCTTGTATTCCCGGTCACGGCTGTAGAAAATGGTGGAAAGGATCAGGCCCACCAGCATGGAGGCGCCGCCGATCCACATAACAGAGGAAATGTCACTGATGGAAACCTGCACGTTGTTGGCCACCATCTGATCCTTGATGATGGTCATGAACAGCAGCCCGAACCCAACAGGAAGGGAAACATACGGTGCTTTCAGCCCGAAGGTCAGTGCGCAGGCCACGGCTCTCCGGTCCAGTTTCATGTGGTTCATCACAACCAGCAGAGGGGGAATCAGGATAGGGATGAATGCGATGTGCACAGGGATCAGGTTCTGGGAGAAGCAGGCCACGAAAGCGATCAGGAATACGAAGGCCGCTTTTTTGGTGCCCACGACCTTGGTGATTTTCCGTGCTGCGATGTCTGCCACACCGGACCGTCCGATGGCGACTGCCAGGGTCCCCAGCAGGATGTAGCTCAGAGCCGTTTCTGAGTTGCCGCCCATCCCGCCGATGAGGATGCTCACCGTCTTGTCAATGGCCAGGCCGCCGGTAAATCCGGCCACAATGGCTGCCACCAGGATGGCAAACAGTACGTTCATCTTGAGCAGGCACAAGACGGACATGACAATTACGGAGACGACGATGGGGTTGGTTAAGATTTCCATACATTGATCACTCCTTTTCTATTCACTTTTCCGTTTGCGGGGATTCCTGCGCAATCCCCTTTGTCTTACGGATTTATTGTACTGTAAAAAAGTCAGAAGAATGTCAAATATTTTTCACTCGGGACACGATTTTGAATTTTCTTTTTATTGTATACAGTATACTTTGTCGTTTTTATTCCAGTATTGCACTAAAGCAGGGGACGTTTTATGGACAAAAAGAAGGTGCTGCAGGCAACGAGCAGCACCTTCTTTTTACACCAGCTTCTTCCCCATTCCTTCTTCCGCCCAACGAAGGATGCTTCCGTCGTGGATCTTTTTCTTCAGGAACTCGATATGGGGATACAGGTACATGTCCTCTTTCATTTCCGGCACTGTTTGGGCGATTTCCTCCAGCACCTGCCGGCTGGCGCTGCTCCGCCGGAGGCTTCCGTCCACAAAGGGCTGGACCTCGTAGACGGACAGCAGCTCAATGGCCAGGATGTATTCCAGTTTCTCCGCCACTTTCAGGGATTTCAGGGACGCATTGTATCCCATGGCCACATAATCTTCCTGGTTCCCGCAGGTAGGCGTGTTGTCAATCACCGCAGGAGTACACAGGATCCGCATCTGGTTCAGCAGCCCCGCCTGGGTGTACTGGGGAATCATCACCCCGGAATTGAGCCCCGGATTCTGGATCAGGAACCAGGGGTACCCGGACAGATTTCCGTCAATGAGCCGGTTGTTCCGCCGTTCGGACATTTTGGCCATCATGGTGGCCGCCATACAGGACGAATCCATGGCGATCCCCACATAGGCGGAATCCGCATTGCAGGCGGAGATTACGTCCTCGTTCCCGGGCTCCGGCCACAGGATGGGATTGTCGCAGCAGGCATTCATTTCGATTTCCAGGGTTCTCCTGGCATCTTCCAGGGTTTTCCGGGCCGCCCCGTGGAGCTGGGGGATGCACCGGAGAGACAGGGCATCCTGTACTCTTTTCCCCTGGGCAGCGGCAATCACCTGGGAATCCGCCAGCAGGTTCCGGACGTTTTCCGCCGCTTTGGCCTGGTCCGGATGGGGCCGGACGGCCATGACCCGGGGATCGAAGGCATTCATGACCCCCTGGAGGATCTCCAGGCTCATGGCCCCCACCACATCGGCGGTCCGGGCCGCCTGGAGCAGATCATAAAGACCGATGGCTCCCAGGGCCGTGGGAGACGTGGTGCCGGACACCAGGGCCAGCCCTTCCTTGGAAGCCAGGGTAAGGGGCTCCAGTCCCGCCTGTGCCAGGGCGTCCCGGCCTTCCAGCAGTTTCCCCTGATACCAAGCTTTTCCCCGTCCGGTGATCACCAGGGCCATGTGGGCCTCCGGGCTCAGGTATCCCACGCTGCCGTCTCCAGGAGCCCAGGGCGTCACTCCCCGGTTCAGGAACTGCCGGACCTGTTCCAGCACTTCCAGACGGACCCCGCTGTATCCCTGGCCCAGATTCTGGAGCATCATCAAAAGGGTTCCCCGGACCGCTTCTTCCGGCAGAGGTTCCCCTACGGACACGGAATGGGACAGGATGATGTTCTCCTGGAGCTGGGCAGTTTCTTCCCTGCTGATGGCTTTGGTGCACAGGGCCCCGAAACCGGTGGTGACCCCGTACATGACTTTTTCTTCTTCCACCCATTTTTCCACCAGGGCCCGGGACCGGTTCACCCGTTCACAATACCCGGGAGAAAATTCCACCGGAGCATGGAACCGGGCCACGGCCATAAAATCTTCCAGATTGATTTTCGGTCCAAGGATAATTGTCTCAGCCATGGTGTCACTTCCCTTCCGGTGTCTCGATCAGATCTTCACTGTCCACAATGTCCTTTTTGGTTTCTTTTTCCATAAAGAACACCTTCACTGCAGCTGCCACCTGAAGGATAAAGATGGCCAGCACCACAAAGCCGCCGCAGGCCGCCAGGAATTTCACCCCGTCGACTCCCTGTTCCCCGCCGCCGAAGGCCACCATGATGGCGGCAATGGCACCGATGGAGACCCCCCAGACCACTTTCTGCCAGAGAGCCGGTTCTTCATCATGGCTGGCTCCTTTGGTGCACAGAGCTGCAATGGTGGTGGACATGGTGTCCGCAGTAGTGGAGAAAGCGGCGATCAGGGTGATGATGATCACCGGGATCAGCACGCCCCCAAAAGGAATGGCCTGGAGGAAGGTCCAGATCCCGGATACCGCGCCCCCGGCCTTGATGGCCTGGACAATATCCACACGGCCGTCCATCTGCCACTGGAGGGCTGTGCCGCCCCAGACGGAGAACCACACCAGACCGAACACTGCCGGCAGGATCCAGTTGATCAGCAGGAACTGTTTGATGGTGCGCCCGTAAGCGATCATGGCAAAGAAAATCCCCATGAGGGGTGCATAGGCGATCCAGATGGCCCAGTCATACATGGTCCACCAGGTGACCAGAGCTTTCCCTTCCGCCAGGTAGGGATCCAGGGCCCAGGTCCAGAACCGGTCCAGCCAGTAGCCCATCCCCACATTGGTGATGTTCAGGATGTACACGGTGGGCCCGATGATGATTAAAAGGATCAGCAGGGCATAGAAGATCTTGGTGGTCAGGTTGGCCAGCCATTTGATCCCTTTGTCGATACCCATGACGGAGGCAACTGTAAAGGTGGCGGTGATGACGGCCGTCAGGATGAACCAGACCACCGGCCCCTGTTTGATTCCGTAGGCAGCCGTAAGCCCGGTGCCCACCAGAGCCAGCCCGGCACCCAGGGAAGCCGCCAGCCCCAGGGCGATGGCCAGCACCGACAGAGTGTCAATGGCTGCCCGCCAGAAGCCTTTGGTCACCCGTTCCCCGAAGAGAGGAGTCAGGGACGCGGCTACGGACAGTTCCTTCTTCCGGTTGTAATACATGTAGGCAATGATCACACCGCTTAGGGCATACATGGCATAAGGAATAAAAGTCCAGTTGTAGAAACACCGTGCCATGGCGAAGAAAGAGGCTTCCGGCGTAAAGGGAGCAATGCCCGTTTCCTTCAGTTCCCCGTAGATGCTGCCGTAATAGATCAACGGTTCATTGACCCCGTAGGTGATCAGCCCGGTGGCAATGCCTCCGGTCAGGGTCATGGCAAACCAGGCACCGAAGGAGAATTTGGCTTTGGCGTTGGGTCCGCCGAACCGGATCTTCCCCAGAGGAGAAAAGGCCAGTAGGGTGATCAGGATCAGGGTGCCCAGGGCCACCCACTGATACAGCCAGCCAAAGGTTTCCAGGGACCAGCCGAATATGGCCTGGGTCACCTTTGTCAGCCAGGCGTTGTTCACCACCCCCAGGATGGCGGCTCCGCCGATGATCAGGAAACAGGGGACGAAGACATCCCAGCGGATGCCCTTTTTGTCGGTTGTCTGCGCATTCATTGCAATCCCTCCCAGATTCTGCGGTTGTAGCTGCATTTGCTGATTTCTGTCTTTTTATTATGCAAATTGGATGCCAATTCCTCTGTTTTCCGGAAAAATCTCCTATGTATACTGCATACTTTTTCTTCTCACCCTGTTTTATTTCATTTACAACAAATTTCTGCCTTCCTGAAGCAGATTTCTCTTGCCTTTGCACTGGGAAACAGGCATAATGAAAAGAGAAATGCAAAATCATTCTGCATCTGCAAAATTTTTCTGCGCATAAAAGGAGGGCATGATGACATCTTATATCCATTTTCTGGAAAAAGCCCTGGACCTTTTGGATGAAGCAGTCTACATTTATTCTCCTCTGGGGAAAGCCATTTTCATGAACCGGAAGGCCCGGCAGATGATGGGTGTGCCGGAAAACAGTCCGTATCGGGGAGAAGCTCTGCTGTCCGTGGTCAATGTGACTTCAGAAGAAAGCACCACCCTGTCCTGCATCCGGGAACAGAAAGAGATCCGGAACCGGCTCTGCCGGTACAAAACCATGGACGGAAAGGAACACTACACCTTCAACACCGCCCATCCGGTCTTTGAGAACGGGACTTTGACAGCGGCCATCGACTTTGAAGAAGACGTGTTTCTCCTGGACAAACGGCGGCAGCTGCTGGAACAGCTCCAGAACCGGGCCCAGAACCTGGCCCTGGCTCAGGGACAGGAAAAGAAAAAGCGCAGCTATGACCTGGAGGATTTCATTGGAGAAGCTCCATCCGTACAGGAACTGAAAAAGACGGTCCGAAAGGTGGCTCCCCAGGACAGCAACATCATGATCTATGGAGAGACGGGCACCGGCAAGGAAATCCTGGCCCAAAGCATCCACCAGCTGAGCCGCCGGAAAGACAAGCCCCTAGTGGTGCTCAACTGTGCCGCCGTTCCCGAAAGCCTCATTGAAAGCATCCTGTTCGGTACCGTAGCCGGGGCCTATACCGGTTCCACCAACCGGAAAGGTCTGCTGGAAACCGCCCATGAAGGGACCCTGTTCCTGGACGAACTAAATTCCATGAGTCCGGCCATGCAGGCCAAGCTTCTCCGGGTACTCCAGGAAGGTGTTTTCCGCCGGGTGGGAGAGACCCGGGAACGGGAAGTGGATGTGCGGGTGATCTCTACCTGCAACAAGGACCCCTTCCAGCTGGTCCGGACCGGCCAGCTTCGGGAAGACCTGTTTTACCGGCTGGCCACCATGGTGCTCCAGATTCCCCCTCTCCGTGATCGAATCGATGATCTGGAAGCCCTGTGCCATTTCTACCTCCGCCGCTGCGCCAGCCGCTATGCCTATCCCCTTACCCATATTGCCCCCAAAGCCCTGTGGCAGCTGCAGCAGTACAGCTGGCCCGGAAATGTCCGGGAGCTGTTCCATGTACTGGACTATGCCATGAACCTGGCGGAAGGCAACGAGCTCACCGATGACCTGCTTCCAGACTTTATCCGTGCCCCCTGGACGGCCCCCTCCCTCAGGGAGACCAGCCGGAAGAGATCCGCCCTGCCCCGGTCCGGGCGCCAGGACCCGCCTCCGGATATGCCGGGCCGTACCCTGGCGGAAAAAATGGCCAGCTACGAAATGTACCTATTGGAGGAAACCCTCCACCGGAACCAAGGGAACATTACCCGCAGCGCCAAAGAGCTGGGTATCCAGCGTCAAAATCTCCAGTACCGGATTAGGAAATACGGGATCGAGGTGTAAAAAAAGGGTGTGGAAAGATCCACCCCCCCGGCCGCGGCCCGCGACCCAAAAGGGACTGTTGCCTGTGCAACAGTCCCTTTTTTCTTACAGCTTCACCTTGCCCAGCAGTGCCTGTTCTCTGGCATCCACATCGGCTTCGATTTCAGCCATTCTCTTTTTCAGATCTTCCACGAACAGAGCATCCTTGATGCTGCCCAGGTTGATCTTTACGTTCAGGAAGGCTCCCCGTACGGCAGCCCGTGCATTCATGGCCGCCACTGCCCCATCGGTGATGGCGTTCTGGTTGCCTTTGGTAATCACGGTTTCCGCCAGAGCAAACAGCTCGTTGGCTTTCTGGCCCACCTTGAAGGGCACCAGGGCTGCGCCCTTGGTGGCTTCCTGGATGGCCGCGCTCCGGGCTTTCTTGGCTTCGTCCGTATCCTTCGGCAGCTTGAAGGCTGCCATGATTTTATTGAAAGCGTTGCTGTCCTCATCAATGAGGGCCAGGAAATCATCTTTCAGGGCCGTGGCTTTGGCTGCCACATCCTTCATGTCCCCTTCCACAGCCGCATACTTTTCCTTGCCCAGGGTCAGGTTGGCCACCATGGCGATCAGGGCGGCGGAAGAAGAAGCGTTCAGGGCTGCAATGCTGCCCCCTCCGGGAGCCGGAGAAGACGAGGCCGTTTCATTGATGAATCCTTCCACTGTCAGTTTGCGTAATTCCATTGGATCCTTTCCTCCCTGCTCAGAACAGGCCGTAAATCTTGCCGTTGTTGTCGATGTCCATCTTCAGGGCCGCCGGTTTCTTGGGCAGGCCGGGCATTACCATGATGTTGCTGGTCTGGCAGACAATGAACCCTGCCCCGTTGGATACCCGCACATCCTGGACATTGATCTTGAACCCTTTGGGAGCGCCCAGGAGAGCCGGATTGTCACTGAGGGAATACTGGGTCTTGGCCACGCACACCGGCAGTTTGTCCAGTCCCCAGTCTTCCAGCTGTTTGATCTGTTTCTTGGCATTGGGGGTAAAGGTCACTCCGTCGCCGCCATAGATCTTGGTCACAATGGCCTTCAGCTTGTTGGGGATGGTATCGTTCACATCGTACAGTCCCACTTTTTCCGGAGCCTGTTCTTCCAGCATGGCCACCAGTTTGTTGGCCATGTCGATGCCGCCTTCGCCGCCTTTTTCCCAGCATTCGTTCAGGCTGACTTCCACTCCGTAGCTGGCGCATTTCTGGAGCAGCATGTCGATTTCCGCCGGAGTATCCGTGGCGAACTTGTTGATGGCCACCAGGACCGGCAGCCCGAAGGTCCGCATGTTTTCCACCTGTTTGGCCAGGTTGGAGAACCCGTCGCTGACAGCCTGGACATTTTCCTGGCTCAGATCAGCCTTGGCGACGCCCCCGTGCATCTTCAGAGCACGGATGGTGGCCACCAGCACCACGGCATCCGGATACAGGTTGCCGTAATGGCATTTGATGTCCATGAATTTTTCAGCACCCAGGTCAGCACCGAAGCCGGCTTCCGTAATGGCAATGTCGCCCAGTTTCAGGGCCATCTTGGTGGCCAGGAGGGAGTTGCACCCGTGGGCGATGTTGGCAAAAGGCCCCCCGTGGATAATGGCCGGAGTGTGTTCCAGGGTCTGGACCAGGTTCGGTTTGATGGCATCCTTCATGAGCATGGCCATGGCCCCTTCGCAGCCCAGCTGGTGTACATGGACCGGATTTCCGTCCAGGTCGCAGCCGATGACGATCCGGCCGAACCGGGCTTTCAGGTCTTCCAGGTCTTTGGCCAGGCACAGGATGGCCATGATTTCAGAAGCTACCGTAATGGTGAAGGCATCCTGACGGGGGAATCCGCAGACTTTGCCGCCCAGGCCCACCACCACGTTCCGCAGGGCACGGTCGTTCATGTCCATGACCCGGCGCCAGGTGATCTGACGGGCATCCAGCCGCAGTTCGTTGCCGTGATGGATGTGATTGTCGATCATGGCGGACAGCAGGTTGTTGGCTGCAGTAATGGCATGCATGTCTCCGGTGAAATGGAGGTTGATGTCATCCATGGGAACCACCTGGGCATAACCGCCGCCGGCAGCCCCGCCCTTGATCCCGAACACAGGTCCCAGGGACGGTTCACGAAGGGCCACCACAGCCTTTTTGCCCACCCGGTTCAGAGCCTGGGCCAGGCCGATGCTGGTGGTGGATTTCCCTTCCCCGGCAGGGGTAGGGGTAATGGCGGTGACCAGCACCAGTTTCCCGTTGGGTTTGTTTTCCAGACGTTTCAGCACATCCAGAGAAATCTTCGCTTTATAGTGACCGTACTGTTCCAGTTCTTCCGGCAGGATCCCCACTTTGTCAGCGATTTTGCTGATGGGTTCCATCACATTCTTTTGTGCAATCTCGATATCGCTCAGCATCGAATTTCCTCCTTGTGGACCGACTTGTTACTCTTCCAGTTCCAGCAGCCGTTTTTCCAGGATTTCATCCAGGTTGAAGTTTTCAATCTGCAGATAATATTCTGCAGCCATCAGCAGGGCCTTCATGGGAACAGTCCCGATGACTTCACTGCCCACCACGTTGACGCCGTACCGGCGGGCTTCCATCTTGATCATTTCAAAAGCCTGGTACACAGCGGATTTTTCGTAGTTCACCAGGTTCATGGAAACCTGTACCTGGTTCCGTTCTTCCAGTTTCACGCCCATGGCCTTTACATAGTGGAGACCGCCGCCGATGTTCCGGACTTTCCGGGCAATGGCATCGGCCACAGCCTTGTCGCTGCAGTCCAGGTTCACGTTGAAGGCCACCAGAGGCACCCGGGCGCCTACAGCGGAACAGCCGGATTTTTCGTTCATGACGGCAGGGCCGTAATCCGGTTTCCATTCCGGATCCTTGATCTTTTCAAAGAAGCCTTCGTACTGGCCTTTCCGTACTGCAGCCAGGTTCCGGCGGGCTTCCTTGGTGCAGGCATCTTCATACAGATACACAGGGATGCCCATTTCCCCATAAGCCTTGCCCACAGCATTGGCAATGGCCACGCATTCGTCCATGGTCACGCCCATCACCGGGGTGAAGGGAACCACGTCCACGGCACCGAACCGGGGATGAGCCCCATGGTGGGTCCGCATATCGATCAGCTGGATGGCAACTTTGGCCATGTTGATGGCTGCTTCCGTAACCGCTTCAGGAGAACCGATGATGGTGACGACAGAACGGTTGTGGTCAGCATCGCTGGAGTAATCCAGGATCTTCAGCCCTTTGATCTTGCGGGCTTCGTCAACGATCTTTTCAACCTTTTCCTTATCCCGGCCTTCACTGAAATTCGGAACAAATTCAACCAATTTTTTCGCCATAATGGCACCTCCATCAGACAGTTATAGTTTGGTAACAGCTGAAAGGCATCTTTATGCCCCTGTTTGCTATTATAGTATGAATTCTTCGCCTAAAAAACGTCTGAAATCAATTTTTTCCGATATTTTTATTTTTTGACACTTTCTGGACGTTCTTTCCCTAGGATGAAACTGGAAAAGACTCTTGCAATGAGGTGATACTATGGACATCCTGAAACTGTCCCGGGCCCAGGCGGTGACCACCCGCTGGTCCGGAGGCACCACCACGGAATTTTACATCGATCCCCCTGGCAGCGCCTATGCCCGACGGGATTTCGCCGTCCGGATCAGTTCCGCCACGGTGGATCTGGAAGCCTCGGATTTTACCCTGCTCCCTGATTACGACCGGATCATCCTGCCCCTGAAGGGTGGTTTTACCCTCACCTTCCCGGAAGACGGGAACCGGCAGGTGACCCTGGGGCCCCTGGAACAGGCTTCTTTTGACGGAGCCTGGCATACCCACTCCATGGGAAAAGCGGTGGATTTCAACGTGATGACCCGGAAAGGCCTGACGGCCCACTGCGAAAAGATCACTGGGAACAAGCCGCTCCAGCCCGCTCCCCGGCGTTTCGTCTACGTTCCCTTCTGGACGGAAGCCCAGCTGAAAGGCGCCACTCTGGACGGGAAGCCCCTAGAACCGGACACTCTCTATGTTCTTCCCCCGGAAGGGACCTGTGAGCTGGTCCTGCCGGAAGGGGTGGCCGTGTTGTATATTGTGGTGAAGTAAAAAGAGGTGCTGCCTGTGCAAAAACGCATACAGGCAGCACCTTCTTTTTGTCAGCGGTCATCGGCCGTTTATGCATCCTGACCTGATCCTTATTCAAAGGTTTCGTGACAGTACATGGCATCGAACTGGGCCCTGATTTTTTCCGGCATCCATTCACTGGAAAACATGGGATGGCTGACGGCCAGCTGACGGACTTCCTGCTTTACCTGTTCCAGCAACTCTTCATTGTCTTTGTTCTTCAACACCTTTCCCAGCAGCCGGCCGATTTCATACATCTCCTCTTCCTTTGCACCCCGGGTGGTCATGGTGGGAGAACCGATGCGCAGCCCACTGCCAAGACTGGGAGGCAGCGTATCATAGGGGATCATGTTCTTGTTGGTGATGATTCCCACGCTGGCCAGCAGTGTCTCCGCCAGCTGTCCATTGGCAATGACCGGCGTCACATCCAGCATGACCATGTGGGTATCCGTCCCGCCGGTAATCAGCCGCATCCCTTCATCCGCACAGCCTTTGGCCAGGGCCTTGGCATTTTTCACCACCTGATGGGCATAGGTCCGGAATTCCGGCTGCATCAGTTCCAAAAACAGCACGCCTCTGGCGGCCAGCATATCCCCTTTGGGCCCGCCCTGGATACGGGGAAAGACCCCTCTGTCGATTTTCTTCCCCAGAGCCTCTTTGCACAGGATCACTCCACAGCCCCGGGGCCCCCGGAGCGTTTTCTGGGTAGAGAATGTCACCACATCCGCATAGGGTACGGGACTGGGAATGGCACCGCCTGCAATGAGCCCGATATCGTGAGCACAGTCAACCCAGAAATAGGCCCCCACTTCGTCACAGATGGACCGGAATCCTGCATAGTCGATCATACGGGGATAAGAAGAAGCCCCGGTAACAATCAGTTTGGGATGATGTTCCAACGCCATCTGGCGAACCTGATCCATATCGATCCGTTCTGTTTCCCGGTTGACGCCATAATGAAGGGCATTGAACTCCCGCCCACTGTAATGGAATTTGGCTCCATGGCTTAAATGGCCTCCATTATCCAGAGTCAATCCCAAAAAAGTATCTCCTCTTTCCAGAAGACCGGTCAGTACAGCACAATTGGCAATCGTCGCATTGCCAGACTGGATATTGGCATGTTCTGCCCCAAAGACTTTTTTGACTCTTTCCAAGGCCAGCAGTTCCGCCTGATCCGCCAGTTCACAGCCTCCCACGAACCGTTTTCCCGGATACCCTTCCGTATTTTTGTTGGTGAATACGGATCCTTCCAGGCAGGTGGACAACGGAGATGCCACATTCTCAGAGGCGATCAGGCCAATGGTTTCGAACTGCCTTTTTTCTTCTCTATGCAGCAGACTGGCCATTTCAGGATCGAAAATATCCAGCAGTTTTACAGCATCTTGTTTTACAGGTTTCATTTCAGGACTCCTTTCCAGCATGAGAGGTTGAGAACACAAGAAAAAAGAAGAACAATACAGCTGAAATCCAACAGCTGCCTGTTCTTCCCCAAGACAGTACTGAGAGGTCATCCCAGTCCCATTAAAAAAGAATCTGCAGAAGAGTGCTTATTCCGCCTGTGGGTACACCAGCAGAAAATGATTCTGGGCATCCTTGAAGGCGGTAATAACGGCTTTTTGTGACAGTGCCAGGAACCGTTTCTTCAAGATCAACGTAACGGCTTCCCCATCTGTCAGCAGATTGCGCCCTATCAGGATGTCTTTCAGGAACTCCACCGTATCCTGCATCACCATATTGGCACTGGCATTGAGGATCATCCCGGTGTGTCCATCGATGATCAGGCTCAGGCTGAACGTACCATACATGGCATTGATGGCGTCTTCCCGGGTAACTTTGGCCACCCCGGTCACAAAGACCGAATCTTCCGGATAGATACATTCTCTCATAGCTCTGCCCTCTTTTCAGGTACAAAAAAAGCCGACAAAAAGAAAACTCTTTTGTCAGCCTCCCATATGTCGGTTCCAGAAGGTTATCCTGCAACCCATATACTCGACGATTTAGGTGAATCATAGCATGGTCCGGCTGTTCTGTCAAGAATATTTTGGAAAATCGATTTTTCAGAAAATACCACTTGCAGGATTCCTGTTTGCTGTGGTATAGTATAACAAATTTCAAACCCCTTATAGACAGGGTACTGAATCTCCTTCATTACCCTCTGTTTAAAAGGCCTGACCAACTGCACTGCAGCTGCCGTCAGGCTTTTTTATTTCCTGTCAGGCCAAGGAGGAATATCCAATGTCCAGATTACTGATTGGTAAAACCGTAAGCGCAGCCCTGCTGCCCTCTCTGCAGAACCAGGCTTCCCTGCTGAAAGAAAAAGGTGTGGAACCGGTCCTGGCCCTGATCCGGATTGGAAACCGGCTCAGTGATGTACGGTATCAGACCAGCATCCAGAAACGCTGCAGCAGCATCGGCATCACCTGCCGTCCCCAGATCCTTCCGGAAAACTGCCGACAGCAGGATCTGCTCCGTCTGATCCGCCAGGTCAATCAGGATATGTCCATTCACGGATGCCTGATTTTTCGTCCTTTCCCACCGGCTTTTGATGATGCTCTGATCCGGGCTTCTCTTGCCCCTGAAAAAGACGTGGACGGAATCACGGATGCATCTCTGGCCGGGCTTTTTACCGGAGCTCCCACCGGATATTCCCCCTGCACCGCCGCTGCCTGTATGGAAATCCTGGATCATTACGATATCCCTGTCAAAGGCAGGGATGTGGTGGTAATCGGATCCAGCCTGGTCATCGGCCGGCCTGTTGCCATGGAATTTCTGAAACGGGAAGCCACCGTCACCATCTGCCACATCCGGACAAAAGATGTGGGGAAGTACTGCCGGTCCGCTGACATCATCGTTTCCGCCGCCGGCTGCCGGAACCTGGTTACCGCCTCCATGGTCCGTCCAGGACAGACCCTCATCGATGTGGGCATCAACCCTGCAGAAAACGGGGGAATCTGCGGCGATGTGGATTTTTCCAACGTATCCCCTATTGTGGACGCCATCACCCCGGTTCCCGGCGGCGTCGGTTCCGTCACTACAGCCATACTGGCCCGGCATGTACTGGAAGCAGCTGAAAAAGCATCCAGACCGTTCCTGGTCCTTGGCCGCCCATCCCCTGAAAATGGATAAAAGAATGACGGCAGCAAAAAGACACTGTCCTTCCATCTCTTGAAAAGGAGGTATTACCATGACTATATCCCTGAATCTTTATCATACCATGGCTTTGGCCGTTATCGTATTCTATCTGGGATCCGTCCTGAAAAAGAGAATTGCATTTTTCCAGACATACTGTATTCCCAGTCCGGTAATCGGAGGAATTGTTTTTGCACTTCTCCAGTTTTCCCTTTTTGAACTCAACCTGCTGAATCTGACTCTGGACACCAGTCTTCAAAGTGTTTTCATGAATCTCTTTTTTACCAGTGTGGGGTTTTCCGCCAGCATTTCCATGGTTAAAAAAGGAGGTAAGACACTGATTGTCTTTATGGCGGTTGTAGCTGTTCTGATAGTTCTCCAGAATACGGCCGGTGCCCTGCTGTGTCACTTCTTCGGTCTTCCGCCTCTGCTGGGATTGGCATTGGGTTCTCTGCCCCTGACAGGAGGCCATGGAACTTCTGCTGCTTTCGCTCCTCTGCTGGAAGACATGGGCATCAGCAATGCTTTAACAGTTGCCATTGCTGCAGCCACCTATGGCCTGATTGCAGGAAATCTCATTGGCAATCCGGTTGCCAGAAAACGCATTGTTTCTCTTCACCTGACAACCAGTTCTTCAGGTTTCAAGAACGAAGAAGCCAAAGCAGAACTGGAGAAAAACACGCATTTTCGACAAACGCTGGATCCAGAACGAGGGACCTGGGCCCTTGCTCTTTTATTCCTGGCCTCTGGAGCAGGCACCTTTATCACGTACTTTTTCAACCAGATCCACCTGACCATGGCCTCTTATGTAGGCTCCATGATTATCGGGATCCTGATCCGCAATATCAGTGACAGCCAGGGGCAGAATATTCCCGTCCCGGAAATCAGCACCATAGGTTCCATCTGTCTGAATTTTTTCCTGGCCCTGGCCATGATGGGGCTGAAACTCCAACAGCTGGCAGGGCTGGCTCTGCCCATGCTGGTGATTCTCCTGATCCAGACAGGCATTTGTGCCGCATTCTGTTATTTTATCACCTTTTCCTGCTGCGGACGGGATTATGATGCAGCTGTCCTGTCCTCCGGCCACTGCGGATTTGGTATGGGGGCCACCCCCAATGCCATGGCCAATATGGATTCCCTGACAAAGGTCTATGGTCCTTCGGAAAAGGCTTATCTGATCATTCCCATCTGCGGAGGATTTTTTACGGATATCGTAAACTCGCTGATCATCACCCTGTTCATGAATCTGCTGTAAGACAGATGTCCTCTCTTTTCGCCTTTGTATCCGTCAAACTTGCGGGCCGCCCGGCGTGCGGCCCCTACGGGTTCAGGATTACAACATTCCAATAATTTCCATTTTATTTCTTTAATTCAATTTCAATTCAATTCAACTCATTTTTTGAGTTGATATCATTGATTCAATTCATTTATTGAGTTAAAATGAATTGAATCCCTTTTGATATTTGTTTAATGAGTTGAATTAAGTTGAATTCTTTTATTGAAACAGGCAGGTGTTACGATGCAGACAGACAATTTACCAAAAAAAGAATCACTGTCTATTGAATTTAAGAGCGACCGGGGGAATAGCGGAAAAGGGTATCCTGTCAATGATTTGATCGATGAAATCGTTGGAATGACCAATACGGAAGGCGGCACTCTTTATCTGGGTATAGAGGATGATGGCCGTATCACCGGAATCATATCTGCTCATCAGGATCCGATCAGATTGGCAGCTTTAATTGCCAACAAGACCCGCCCCTCTCTTTCTGTCCGTACCGAAGTGATTTATGCACAAAATTTACCCATTATGGCAATCCATATTCCCAAAAGCTATTCTATTGTTGCTTCTGCTTCTGGTAAAATTTTAAAAAGAAGATTGAAAATCGATGGAACCCCGGAAGTCATTCCCATGTATCCTTATGAGATCTATACTCGGCTCTCTGATTTGCGGAAGCTTGACTTTTCAGCACAGCCCATTAAGGACGGATCCCTGGAAGACTTGGATCCAAATCAACTTATCAGGTTACGGGAAACCATCCAGAACCAGAATGGGGAGCAGTCTTTACTCACCTTAACTGATGAAGAACTGGCACAGGCCTTGCAGTTTACAGCACGCGTAGGAGAAAAGGTCTATCCAACATTAACTGGTCTGCTCTTGATCGGTAAAGAAAACAGTTTACGAAAACTTGTTCCAACGGCAAAAGCGGATTTTCAAGTACTCCAAGGAACCAACGTCGTTATCAACGAATCTTACTGTAAACCAATTATCGAATTGGTTGAATTATTCTCCGAATATATGAAGCCCTGGAATCCGGAAAAGGAATTTGACTATGGCCTTTTTAGAATACCCATTCCAGAATTTTCTAAGCCAGCTTTTCGTGAAGGTTTAATCAACGCATTCGCGCATCGGGATTATTCTGTACTGGGATCAGTCCATGTGCAACTGACAGATGAAGGATTAACTATAAGCAGTCCGGGAGGATTCATTGATGGTATTTCTTTGGATAATTTATTGACGGCTGAACCTTATGGGCGGAACCCCACCTTATCAGATGCCTTAAAAAGAATTGGTCTGGCTGAAAGGACGGGACGCGGTATAGATCGTATTTTTGAAGGTTCCATTACTTTTGGCCGACCTTGGCCAGATTATTCTGCATCCACTACAAAAAATGTGGTTCTCTTCATTCCACGTGCCAAAGCCGATCTGCCTTTTATCCGAATGGTCATGGATGAGCAAAAAAGTATCGGACATCCTCTTTCCATCAATACGTTACTGGTACTTTCAGCTCTTTACAGTGAACGGAAAATGAGCAGCAAAGATTTATCTGAAAAGACCCATATCCAACTTTCCAGACTTAAACCAATGATGGAAATGTTGATTGAACGCGGTTTGGTGGAAGAAATAGGCAGAGGACATAACCGCATGTTTATGTTGGGATGCAGCCCTTACACAAAGACAGGCAAAGCAAAAGAATATACCAGACAGCGCGGCATTGATTCAGTCCGCTTCCCAGAAATGGTTCTGACCCTTGCAAAACGTCAGAATGGCAGCATCACAAAAAACGATGTAGTAGAGTTGCTGCATATTACGAAAACTCAAGCTTATACCATTCTACAAACATTATGTAAAGAAAAGAAATTGAAGATTATTGGAAAAGGGAGATATTCGTATTATAAAATCGTACAGTAGGGGAAAACACAAAAGTTCAGAACCGCCCTACAGCTTTTTTCCAATAGAATCAATGTGCCTATTCAAAAAATCTGCCTGCAGATTTTATCATCCGGCCGTTGACCGTTAACCGTTTGCCGCTGACAAAAAAGCCTGCTGCCCGTGTGGAAGACATCCACGGACAGCAAGCTTTTTTATTCTCCTATTTTCTCCACCACCCACATAAGTCCTGCCACAATTATCAGGAACAGGACCAGGGCCCGGCCCCGGTCTTTGATGTCGAAACGGGTCTTGGGACGGCGGAGGAATGCTTGGAACCCTCTCCATTTCTGCCGGAGGGTGGGCTTGGGTGCCTTATTCATAGCGCAAGGCGTCGATGGGATCCAGGAGGGCTGCCTTCTTGGCCGGATAGAGGCCGAAAAACAGGCCGATGCCCACGGAGAACACCACAGAAATAATGGTGGCTGCAATGGAAATCACAATGGGCCAGCCAATGATCTTGGCAGCAATCACCGAAATCACCGTCCCCAGGATCATGCCAGTGGTGCCCCCGGTGACCCCGATTACCATGGATTCCACCAGGAACTGGAGCAGGATATCGTGATAGGTGGCCCCCAGGGCTTTTCGGATGCCGATTTCCCGGGTCCGTTCCGTAACGGACACCAGCATGATGTTCATGATACCGATGCCCCCCACCAGGAGGCTGATTCCGGCCACAATGGCCAGCAGCAGGGTAATGGACCCAGTGGTCTCCTGGGCGGTCTTGATGATTTCCGTCAGATCCCGGACGGAAAAGTCGTCATCCATTCCCGTCTTGATCTTGTGCCGGGTCCGGAGGAGCGTCACCACATCGGACTGGACCTGGGACACTGTGTTTTCATTTTCACACTGGATGGTGATGTTCCGGATATAGGTGAGCCCCATGAGCCGCTGCATGGCTGTGGTCAGGGGAACGAACACAATGTCATCCTGGTCCTGTCCCATAGCCGACTGTCCCTTGGAAGCCAGCACCCCGATCACCGTAAAGGGAGCCTTGTTGATCCGCATGATCTGCCCCACAGCATTCCCGTCCGGGAACAGGGTATCCGCCACGGTCTTCCCGATGACGCACACCCGTTCCCGTCCGTTCATATCCCGCTGGCTGTACATCCGGCCCTGATCGATGGAATAGTTCCGGATGGACAGGATGTTGGGTGTGACACCCTGGACCTGGGAGGTCCAGTTCTGGTTCCCGGCCACCAGCTGATAGCTGGCCTGCACCCCCGGGGCCACATACTTGATGCCGTCCACGTTCTTTTCGATGGCCTTGGCATCCTCGTAGGTCAGTTTGGCCCCGCTGCCGCTGGCGATCCGCTGGCCATTGGCCGTCCGGCCGCCGCTCATAACGATCAGCAGGTTGCTGCCCATGCTGGTGATGTTTTCCTTGACCTTCTGCTGCATCCCCAGTCCCAGAGATACCATGGCGATGACGGCGCCCACCCCGATGATGATCCCCAGCATAGTCAGGAAGGTCCGGATCTTGTTGGCCAGCATCCCTTCAAAGGCCATTTTCACACATTCTCTAAACAACCACCTGACCTCCTCCCTCTTTCTCTTCCGTCAGCCGGCCGTCCCGCATCACCAGGATCCGCTGGGTCATGGCCGCCAGTTCCGGTTCGTGAGTAACCATGATCACTGTTTTCCCCTCCTGGTTCAGCTTCTCGAAGATGTCGATGATCTCCAGGGTGGATTTGGTGTCCAGGTTCCCGGTGGGTTCGTCGGCCATGATGATGGCCGGATTGTTGATGAGGGCCCGGGCAATGGCCACCCGCTGCCGCTGGCCCCCGGACATTTCGTTGGGTTTGTGATACATCCGGGACCCCAGCCCCACATTGGTCAGGGCCTGTTCCGCCCTTTTGGTCCGCTCTTCCAGGTTCACCCCGGCGTAAATCAGGGGCAGGGCCACATTTTCCACCGCCGTCAGCCGGTTCAGCAGGTTGAAGCTCTGGAACACGAATCCAATCCGCCGGTTCCGGGTCCGGGCCAGTTCATCGTCAGTGTAGTTGGCGATGTTCTTTCCCTCCAGATAATATTCCCCGGAAGTAGGCCGGTCCAGACAGCCCAGGATGTTCATCATGGTGGATTTTCCGCTGCCGGAAGGCCCCACAATGGAAGTGAATTTGCCCTGTTCGAAATCCACTGTTACATGGTTCAGGGCATAGACGATGGCATCCCCCATCTGATAGCTTTTTACAATGTCTTTCAGTTCAATGACGTTCATGGCTGTCCTCCCGTCTCTTAGATCGGAGGCCCCATCCGTCTGTTGTTGGTGCCGCCGGTGGCCTTGGTGGTCTTCACAACCAGTTCATCCCCAGGCTGGAGATCCCCCTGGACCGCCACCCGGTCTTCCCCGGTAAGCAGCACCTTCACCGGCACCTTCCGGCTGGTGTTGGTGGCCTTGTCATAGACCAGCACATACTTTTCCCCATTCTCCGTATGGAGGCACTTGTTGGAAACAGTCAGGGCATCCTGGATTTCATCCACGATCACATTGGCCCGGGCGGTCATGGTGGGCAGCAGCTTCCCTTCCGAATTTTCCACATCCACATAGCAGGTGTAGTAGTTTACGTTGTTGGTGGTGGTGGCGCTGCGGCCGATCAGGCTGATGGTTCCCTTGAAGATTTCATTGGGATAGGCGTCCACGGTGAACTCCACGGTCTGCCCCTGTTTGATCTGGCCGATATCCGATTCATCCACCATCAGGTAGATCTGCATTTTGTCCAGGTTGGCCACACTCATCAGTACCTGAGGCGTGGAAATACCGGAGGATACGGTCTGCCCCACAGGAGTGGGTTTACCGATCACATACCCGTCAATGGGAGTGCTGATCACCGTATCATTCACATTGGACGTAGCCTGTTCATATTCTGCTTTGGCCACCCGATAATTGGCTTCTGCCGTATCGAATACGCTTTGGGCAATGGCCCCCTGTTCCAGCAGGGCCTGGTCCCGTTCGTAGGTGGCCTGTTTGTCCGCCAGAGCAGCCCGCTTCATTTCCTGGGTGGCCTTCAAAGAGGTATCATCCAGTTTCACCAGAGCCTGGCCCGCGGTCACATGCTGATTTTCCGTTACATAGACCTGGACGATACGCCCGGTGATCTTGGAGTTGATATCCACATTGTCCAGGGCTTTCAGAGCCCCGGTGGCGGAAATGGTCTTCCGCAGATCCCCCCGCTGCACCGCATCGGTCCGGGTGGCCGCCACAGCCTCCTGGGTCTTTTTGACCTGGTAGTACTTGTAGCCGCCGGCCCCGCCGGCAACCAGGACTGCCAGGACAATCAGCAGCACTTTATGCTTCTGCACGATGTTCACGCTGTTTTCCCTCCATCATCTTCCCGTTTTACAGGAAAAAACACGGATGTACAGAGAATGGCTCTCCATACATCCGCTCCCTCATTCTCTTATGGATACTGCTATTGTATAAAAGATTTATGAATCTCCCATGAACAGTCTATAAACAACTCAGAAATTCTTACTGTCCATGCATGGTCGTTCCGGTCATTTCCGGACCTGGCCATTGCCGTTGACCAGATATTTGGTGGTGGTCAGTTCCGGCAGACCCATGGGCCCTCTGGCATGGAGTTTCTGGGTGCTGATGCCGATTTCCGCCCCGAAGCCGAATTCGAACCCGTCAGTGAACCGGGTGGAGGCGTTCACATACACCGCTGCCGCATCCACCAGCTGCTGGAACTTCCGGGCATTTTCATAGTTGTCCGTCACGATGGCTTCCGAATGGCCGGTGCCGTACCGGCGGATGTGGGCCACGGCCTCTTCCAGGCTGTCCACCACCTTCACGGAAAGCCGCAGATCACCGTATTCCGTGGCCCAGTCCTCTTCCGAGGCCGGCTGCACATCCCCGCTGTAGCCCTGGGTCCGGGCATCCCCCAGGATGGTCACATGGGCCTTTTTGTAAGCCTCCAGCATGGCCGGCAGGAAAGCGTCCGCAATGTCCTTGTGGACCAGCAGGGTTTCCATGGCATTGCAGGTGGAAGGCCGGTTCACCTTGGCGTTCATGGCGATTTCCACCGCCATGGGCACGTTGGCATAGGCATCCACATAGGTGTGGCACACCCCGGCGCCAGTTTCGATCACCGGCACAGAGGCGTTGTGGACCACGTTCTTGATCAGTCCGGCCCCGCCCCGGGGAATCACCACATCCACCAGGCCTTCCAGATGGATCAGTTCATCCACCGCAGCCCGGTCCGGCACATTGACGAACTGGACCGATCCCTGGGGCAGTCCCGCCTTTTCCCCGTAGACAATCAGCACATCGCTGACGGCCTTGTTGGAATGGAGGGCTTCCCTGCCCCCCTTCAGGATCACAGCATTGCCGCTTTTCACGCACAGGGCAATGGCGTCGGCGGTCACATTGGGCCGGGCTTCATAGATGATCCCGATGACCCCCAGAGGCACGGAAATCTTGGTGATGGTCAGTCCGTTGGCCAGATTGGCCCCGCTGAGGATCCGCCCCACCGGATCCGGCAGCCCGGCCACCTGCCGGATGCCTTTGGCCATCTGGACCAGCCGGTCATGGGTCAGCAGCAGCCGGTCCAGGAGAGAGTCCCGGAGCCCGGATTTCCGGCCTTCTTCCATATCCACGGCATTGGCTTCCAGGATGGCCTTTTCTTCCGCCAAGAGCCCGTCCGCCATACTTTCCAGGATCGCATTCTTTACCCGGGTATTCAGGATGCCCAGTTCCAGCGAAGCCTTTTTGGCGGCTTCTCCCTGAGTCCGCACCATTCCCACTTCATACATGGTTTCCGCCCCCTCTTACAATACCACCAGGTTGTCCCGGTGGATGACTTCATCATAATGTTTGTAGCCGATCTTTTCTTCGATCTGGCTGGTCTTGCAGCCTTTGATCAGATTCAGGTCTTCCGCGTTGTAGTTGGTCATGCCCCGGGCCAGTTCATGGCCTTCCTGATCCCGGACACTCACCGTGTCCCCGCTGTCGAAGCTGCCTTCCACAGCGGTAATGCCCACCGGCAGGATGCTGCAGCTCCCCTTTTGACGCAGGGCTTTGGCCAGCCCCTCATCCACAATGATCTTTCCGCTGATCTTGGACCCGAAAGCCAGCCACTGGTTCCGGAACCGGAGATGGTTTTCCCGAGGGACGAACAGAGTCCCCACTGGTTCTCCTCTCATGATCCGACGAAGGATTTCCAGATCCTCTCCGTTGGCAATGATCAGGGCAATGCCGGCGCTCATGGCATTCTTGGCCGCCTGGAGCTTGGTGAGCATGCCGCCGGTGGCATTCTTGGATCCGGCTCCTCCGGCAGTGGCTTCGATTTCCGGCGTCACTTCCTCCACCACAGAAACCAGTTTGGCCTCAGGATGAGTCTTGGGATTGGCGGTATAGAGTCCGTCAATGTCCGACAGCAGGATGTCCAGATCCGCATCCGCCAGGCTGGCCACCAGGGCGGACAGGTTGTCGTTGTCCCCGATCTTGAATTCATCGATGGCCACCACGTCGTTTTCGTTGATGATGGGAATCACCCCCCAGGAAATCATCTCCTGGAGCGCATTCCGGGCATTGGCATAGCTGTGCCGGTTCACCATGTCCGACTTGGTCAGCAGTACCTGAGCCACCACCTGGCCGTATTCCCCGAAAAGCCGTTCGTAAATATGCATCAGGATGCCCTGGCCCACAGCGGCACAGGCCTGTTTCCCGGGAATGGTGGAAGGCTTGGCGTCCAGGCCCATCCGGCCCACCCCGGCTGCTCCGGCCCCGGAAGACACCAGGATCATTTCTTTCCCCTGGTTCTGGAGGTCCGTCATGATCCGGGCCAGTTTCTCGATTTTTTCATAGTTGATCTTGCCGTTGGGATAAGTAATGGTACTGGTCCCGACTTTCACCACCACACGTTTGACTTCTGCCATCTTGGCGCGATCCATGGAATCAACCCCTTTGTGCATACAGACAGAACCTGCTTTTCAGGCTCCGCTTCCCCTTACTGCTCTTCGTAATCGAAGACCATGTCTCCGATTTTCACCGACTGGCCTTCCTGGATGCCCTTTTCCTTCAGGGCCTTTTCAATCCCCAGTCTCCGCCAGATCAGCTGGAACCGGTACACCGCTTCCTCGTTGTCGAAATTGGTCATGGCCACCAGCCGTTCGATGTTCTTCCCTTTCACTTCGAAATCCGCATCTTCCGTATCCCGCAGGATGGTAAAGGAATCCGGATCCGCTTCTTCCACTTTGCCGATGTCGATGACTTCCTCTTCCGCCGGAGCCTTCTGGAGCATCTCATAGGCCTTCCACATGATTTCCCGAAGCCCCTGACCGGTGGCGGCAGAGGCTTTCATAATGGGATACCCCTGGGCCGTCACATAGGCTTCCAGCTTTTTGAAGTTCTCTTCCGCATCGGGCAGGTCCATTTTGTTGGCCACCACCAGCATGGGCCGTTTGGCCAGCTTTTCGCTGTAGAGGACCAGCTCTTCATTGATCTTCTTGAAATCCTCCACCGGATCCCGGCCTTCGCAGCCGCTTACATCCACTACATGGAGGATCACCCGGGTCCGTTCGATATGCCGGAGGAAGTCATGGCCAAGGCCCACACCCTGGGACGCCCCTTCAATGAGCCCCGGCAGGTCCGCCAGTACGAAGCTGGTTTCCGCATCCAGCCGGACCACTCCCAGCACGGGGGTCAGGGTGGTGAAGTGATAGGCCGCCACTTCCGGACGGGCAGCGGATACCCGGGCCACAATGGAGGATTTCCCCACGCTGGGATACCCGACCATCCCCACATCCGCCAGCATCTTCAGTTCCAGCCGGAGCCAGCCCTTGGTCCCCGGTTCGCCTTTTTCCGCAAAAGTGACCCCCTGCTTGGTGCTGGTCACATAGCAGGCATTCCCTTTGCCGCCCCGGCCGCCCCGGGCAGCCACAAACTGGTCTCCCGGATGGGCCAGATCCGCCAGGGCCACCCCGGTGGCATCGTCATAGACCACGGTCCCCAGAGGCACTTTCACTTCCACATTGGGTGCCTTGGCCCCGGTGCAGTTCTTGGCCGCCCCGTTGCCGCCCCGCTGGGCCACGAACTTCCGCTTGTAGCGGAAATCCACCAGGGTATTCAGATCCTTGTCCGCCACCAGCACCACGGAACCGCCCCGGCCTCCGTTGCCTCCGTCCGGGCCCCCGCAGGCCACATATTTCTCTCTCCGGAAACTGGAAGCACCGTCGCCACCGGATCCGGCTTCCACATAAATTCTTGCTTTATCCGTAAACAGCATGTTACACCTTTGCCTTTCTTTCTGTAAAAACAGTAATTGATTAATATCTTATTATATAATATCAGGGCAGAAATGCCTAGAGGGTCCCGGCTTTCCTCCCGGATATCTCCGATTTTCTTCCGTTTTTTCAAAAACACCTTGACAGATTTTCCCCTTTCCCGTATAATAATGACTGTTCGGTAATGACTCCGTAGCTCAGCTGGATAGAGCGTTTGGCTACGAACCAAAAGGTCGAGTGTTCGAATCACTCCGGGGCCACCAATTGAATGTACAGGAAGCTGTTGCAAATGCAACAGCTTCTTTTTTTGTGCCGTACCATTTTATACAAAAACTGTAACTTTTTCAGCCGCTTTCTGATTTTTCTTGCATATTTTTAGAAAAATGCTATGATAAAGCCAAGAAAGGAAATCCAACCAAAGACAGGGAAGGTTGGAAGTTCCGAAAGACAGGAGGGGTTTCCAATGGGCCTAGATAAAAAGATCGCGAAAGCAATCGTTGCCGGATTGGTTGTTGCTTCCTCTTTTGGTACGGTTGTTCCCGCAATGGCTGCACCAGCCGTAAAAGATACCATTGCCAGCAAACAGGCTGCGATTGATGCTGCAGCGAAGGTCGTACCGCCTGAAGCGGTGCTGACAAGTGCGAAGACGGATGATGCAAAGTTTGATCTGGAGTATCTGGTTCCCGATACCCTGCAGCGGTACGAAATCGTTGTGGACCGGGCCACCAGCAAGGTACGGAGTGCCGTCATCAAGACGAGCAACTATCCTGGATCCGTTACGGTGAACAAAACGGAAGCTGATGTGAAAGGAACCATATTGGCAGACTATCCGGATGCCAAGAATATTGTGGTCACGAAATATACAGACGATAAAAGCGGTACACCGTTTGTGATTTACAAAGCCACTTTCGAAACTGCAACCTTTACCGGGACTGCTCTTTTGAACCCGGCAACTGCGTTGATCGGTTATCAGGAATTGAAATTCAAGTAAGCCAATTGGCTTTTGGGGTGAGTCCAAAATACAGGATCGTGTAAGTACGAACAGAAATGATTATTGGGGTGAGTCCAAAATACAATTGAGTGAGAAAGACCTGGAAACTTTGACAACTGAATACAGAGAATGATCCCAGGAGCGGTAAGCTGGCTCCTGGGATCGTTGTTTTATGACCTTGCTTTTTTTTGTTCCACACGTTACAATATCCATAATCTGCTCCCTGCGTACAAGGTGAACCGAGTACTAAGGCAGTACAGGAACGAATCACAGGGGGAGCTGGGCCTTTTTCAGGCCGGGCTCCTTTTTTCTATTTCAGAGGGAGCGAAGGGGAGGAAAAAATGACCATACCGTACAATCCTGCATCTCCGAAAGCGGATGAATTCATCAACCACCAGGAAATCCTGGACACCCTGGCTTTTGCGGATAAGCAGAGCAAAGACCTGGACTACTGCCGGAGCCTTCTGGAAAAGGCCCGGACCCTGAAAGGCCTCACCCACCGGGAAGCTTCCGTGCTCCTGGCCTGCGAAGACCCCTCCATCCTGGAAGGGATCTATGACCTGGCCCGGGAAATCAAGGACAAGATCTACGGCCAGCGGATCGTGCTCTTTGCCCCTCTGTATCTGTCCAACTACTGCGTCAACGGCTGTGTGTACTGCCCCTATCACATGAAGAACAAACACATTGCCCGGAAGAAGCTCACCCAGGACGAAATCCGGAAAGAAGTCATTGCCCTCCAGGACATGGGCCACAAACGGCTGGCCCTGGAAGCCGGGGAAGATCCGGTGAACAACCCCATTGACTACATCCTGGAATGCATCCATACCATCTACAGCATCAAACACAAAAACGGCGCCATCCGCCGGGTGAACGTGAACATCGCCGCCACCACCGTGGAAAACTACCGGAAGCTGAAGGAAGCCGGTATCGGCACCTACATCCTGTTCCAGGAAACCTACCATAAAGAAAACTACGAAAAGCTCCATCCCACCGGTCCCAAACATGACTATGCCTACCATACGGAAGCCATGGACCGGGCCATGGAGGGAGGCATCGACGACGTGGGAGTCGGGGTGCTGTTCGGCCTCAATATGTACCGGTATGACTTTGCCGGCCTGCTGATGCACAAGGAACACCTGGAAGCCATGTTCGGGGTAGGGCCCCACACCATCAGCGTGCCCCGAATCCGTCCGGCCGACGACATTTCCGTCCAGTCCTTCCCCAACGCCATTTCCGATGCCATGTTCAAGAAGATCGTGGCCATCCTGCGGATCACCGTTCCCTACACCGGGATCATCATTTCCACCCGGGAATCCGCTGCCACCCGGAAAGCTGTACTGGAAGTGGGGGTTTCCCAGATCAGCGGCGCTTCCCGGACCAGCGTGGGGGGCTATGCAGAAGAGGAAGAAGAAGATTCCGCCCAGTTTGAAGTAAATGACAACCGGACCCTGGACCAGGTGATCAACTGGCTCCTCACCGACGGGTACATCCCCAGCTTCTGCACCGCCTGTTACCGGGCCGGCCGCACCGGGGACCGGTTCATGAGCCTGGCCAAAACGGGAGAAATCTCCAACTGCTGCCAGCCCAATGCCCTGCTGACCCTCCGGGAATACCTGGACGACTACGCCTCCCCGGAAACCCGCCAGAAAGGCATGGAAGCCATCCAAAAAGAACTGAACCACATTCCCAACCCGCAAGTAAGAGCCACCTGCGAATCCTATCTCCAGAAAATCGATGGAGGGGAACGGGATTTCCGGTTCTAATAGTAAAAAAAGGGTGTTGCACGTTGCGTGCAACACCCTTTTTTGTCAGCTGACCGTTGTCCAGGGGGCTGCTCCGCAGCCCCTACCAACTCCTGCTGGAGCCCCCGCCGCCTCCGGAGCCGCCCCCGTAGCTGCCGCCTCCGAAGCCTCCTCCGCCGAAGCCGCCGCCTCCGCGGCCGCCGCCCCGGAAGAAGAACAGGTAAAAGAGGAACCGGAACAGGGCGCCTCCCAAAAGCACCCGGTCCAGGAGAAACAGGATCAGGATCCCCAGGAGCCCGGCCCCTGCCATCAAGGGAGATATGGTCACACTGTCCCCCTGTTTGGCCGGCAGGGTCTTTTCCACCTGCAGGTCCTGAGGGGTAAGATTGTACTCTTTCAGCACCGTCTGGAGGATGGCTGAATAGGCATTCAGGATGCCCCGGTCATAATCCCCCTGACGGAAATAGGGCAGCATGGCCTGGTCCTGGATCCGTCCGGTGAGCCCGTCCGGCAGGGCGCCTTCCAGCCCATACCCTACCTCGATCCGGCTTTTCCGGTCCTGGACTGCCACCAGCAGCAGGACCCCGTTGTTCTTTTCCTTGTCCCCGATCCCCCACTGACGGAGCACCGTCAGGGAGTAGTCCTCCAGGGACTGTCCCCGGAGGCTGGGCACCGTCAGCACCACAATCTGGGCCTTGGTCTTTTGAGCCAGGGCCGTACTGTAGGCACTGATGGTGTCCCGGGTGCTCCGGGACAGGACCCCCGCCTGGTCCTGGACATAGATGCTGGATGTGGGCCGGGGCGGGACCTGGGCTGCCGCTCCTGCCTGGAGCGGGGCAAAGACCATTTGGCAGACCAGCACCAGAAGCAGCAGCAGCCGTTTCATAGGCCTCCTCCTTTCATGGTGTTCCCCCGGTTAAAACTTCACCTGGGGCGCCTTCTGGGCCTGGGGATCCGCCTTGAAATAGCTCCGTTCCTGGAAGCCCATCATCCGGGCCACCAGCACCGTAGGGAAGCTTTTGATCTTGGCGTTGTAGGCCTGGGCCGCATCGTTGTAGTCCTTACGGGCCACCGCCAGCCGGTTTTCCGTCCCGGCCAGTTCATCCTGGAGCTGGATGAAGTTGGTATTGGCCTTCAGCTGGGGATAGTTTTCGGAAATGGCCAGAAGCCGGCTCAAAGCACTGCTCAGTTCCCCATTGGCCTGGGCCGCTTCGCTGACGTTCTGGGCCCCTGCCAGTTTGGCCCGGGCATTGGCCACATCGGTGAACACCTGGCTTTCATGAGCGGAATATCCCTTCACCGTATTCACCAGGTTGGGGATCAGATCACTCCGCCGCTGGAGCTGGGTTTCCACCTGGCTCCATTTTCCATTGACATTTTCGTTGGCGGTGACCACCCCGTTGTAGGACCCGAAGATCCACCCGGCCAGCAGCAGGACCACCGCAAAGAAAATCACCAGACCTTTTTTCATCTGTCCGTTCCTCCTTGTAAAGAACTGTCAAAATTTCCTTCTCTACTCTGCATGGTATCCGATTTTTGTAACCCTGTCAATGTCAAAAAGTCAAACTTCTTGTGAATTAAGGGGGGTGCTGCTCAGCAGCACCCCCTAATTCAGATTCTCCACAAAAAGCTTGATCAACAGCAGGGTGTGGGGCTGATAGGCCAGATCGGCCAGGCAGGACCCCACCACCGGCACGATCAGGAAGGCTTTCCGGCTCATGCCGTACTGGTCCGCCAGCACCGTCATGTTCACCATGGCAGAGGGCACCGCCCCCAGCCCGTGGCCGCAGAGACCGGCGCACATCACCGCCGCATCGTAGTTGCTCCCCAGCAGCCGGAACACCACAAAATAGCACATGGTCAGCATGAAGGCCACCTGGGCCAGCACAATGAGCATGACCCCGCTGAGGATCCCGGCCATTTCCCACAGTTTCAGGGACATGAGCACAATGGCCAGATACAGGTTCAGCATAATTTCCCCGAAGGACCCCACCAGGGATTCACTGAACCGGTATACCTGGAACTTTTCATTCAGATTCCGGACCAGCACCCCCACAAACATGGCGCACACATAACTGGGGAAGGTCATGTTCAGCAGGATTCCCACCCCCTGGGCCAGCCATACCCCCAGGCCCATGCAGATCAGGATCACCGCCACATTGATCAGGATGTCCAGTTTGGCCATCTGCTGATGGGTCAGTTCCCTGGGCTTTTCCGGAAGGGGCTGGACCTCTTCCGTGTCTTCCGAATGGAGATGGTATTTTTCAATGAGGAAACGGCCCATGGGCCCTCCGCACATCACCGCTCCAATGAGCCCGAAGGTAGCGGCGGAGGCCCCCACTTCCATACTGGCGGGATACCCCATTTTCAGGAAGGTGCTCCCATAGGCCCCGGCGGCCCCATGGCCTCCCACCATGGAAATGGCAGAAGACAGCAGGGCATAGGCCGGTTCCAGGCCGATCACACGGCCTACGGTGAGGCCGATGAGATTCTGGCACAGGGAGATGAAGGCGGTGATCAGCCAGTAGACCAGCAGCAGTTTCCCGCCTTTGTTCACCCCTTTGCTGAAGGCAGACAGCTTGGCGCCCAGTCCCACCGCCGTAAAGAAGGAAATCATAAAGGGGATCTGGAACTGGGTATCGAATTCCATCTGGAACAGCCCGGTTTCGTGGCCCAGGAACACCAGGAGCATAGCCAGGGTGCCCCCTACCACCGGTGCAGGAAGGCAGTATTTCCGCAGCAGCCGGCTCTGTCCCTTCAGCCACACCCCCAAAAGCAGCATCACCGCTGCCAGGGAGGTGGTGCAGATGCCATCCGCCCGGATGGTCAATATTCCCTCTGACAGGGAAATAAACATGGTGTCACGTCCTTAGCGATTTTTCTTCCAGAAATCTTCCATAAAGTCCACCAGCTTCTGGACGCCTTCCAGCGGCATGGCGTTGTAGATGGAAGCCCGGATGCCCCCTACGGCCCGGTGGCCCTTCAGCCCTGCCATGCCGCAAGCCTTGGCTTCTTCCACAAATTTGCCTTCCAGATCTTTGGAGGGCAGGTTGAAGGTTACGTTCATCAGAGACCGGCTGTCCTTCTGGGCATGGCCCTTGTAGAAGTCCGGATGGGCATCCAGCACGTCATAGACCTTTCTGGCCTTGGCGATGTTCCGCTGTTCCACCTTCTCCAGGCCTCCCTGGTCCAGCAGCCACTGAGACATGAGATCCACCAGATAGATGCCGAATACCGGCGGGGTATTGTAGGTGGAATCGTGGTCCGCATAGGTTTCGTAGTTCATCATAATGGGCAGCTGGGGATCCCGTCCCTTCAGGAAATCCTTTTTGGCCATGACCACCGTGACCCCTGCAGGACCGATGTTCTTCTGAGCCCCGTTGTAGATCAGGGAAAACTTGTCCAGGGGGATGGGCCGGCTGAGGATGTCGGAAGACATGTCCACGATCAGGGGCACATCCCCCGTATCCGGATAGTCAAAATATTCCAGGCCTTCTGCAGTGCAGTTCCCGGTAAGATGGAGATAGGCGCAGTTGTCCGGCAGCACCAGTTCTTCCGGCCGGGGCACCCGGTCCAGGCCCGTGGCCTTGCTGCTGTACACTTCCACCGCATTCCCCACTTTTTTGGCTTCTTTGATGGCCTTTTCAGAGAAAGTGCTGGTAATGGCATAGGCTGCGGTCTTCCCTGGAGTCAGGAAATTCATGGGGACCATGGAGAACTGCAGGGTGGCCCCGCCGCCCATGAACATCACGCTCCAGCTGTCATCCATGCCCAGCAGTTTTTTGATATGGTCCTGGGCCTGGTCGTTCACTTCCTCGAAAAGGGGGCTCCGGTGGCTGATTTCCAGCATGGACATGCCGCTTCCCTTGTAATCCAGCAGTTCCCGCTGGGCCTGTTCCAGCACCGGCAGGGGCATCATGGAGGGCCCTGCCCCGAAATTAAAGATTCTTCCCATCTTGTTCATCTCCTATTAAGTGTACAGTCAGTGCGTCCCGGAGCTTTGGTTCAAACCAGGTGGATTTGGGAGGCATCACCAGTCCCTTGTCCGCTACCGTCATCAGCTGATCCATGGAAGTGGGGTACAGGGAGAAAGCCACGGTGGCATCTTCCCCGTCCACCGCGTCTTCCAGGGCACCCAGCCCCCGTACGCCTCCCACAAAGTCGATCCGGGGATCCGTCCGGGGATCGTCGATGCCCAGCACCGGTGCCAGCAGATTGTCCTGGAGGATGCTTACATCCAGGGAATGGATGGGGTCAGCGGTGGGATAGGTATCCGGTTTGGCGGTCAGCCGGTACCACTGGCCGCTGATATACATGCCGAAGGTGTGAGGAACCTGAGGTTCCACCGGCCGGTCGTCCTTTTCCAACAGGAAGTTTTCCTGGACCATTTCCAGGAACTTCTCTTCGCTCAGTTCTCCCAGATCCCGTACAACCCGGTTGTAGGGCAGGATATGGAGCATGTTGGAGGGGAAGATCACGGACAGCACGTAGTTGTATTCTTCCTTTCCGGTCTGACCCGGCCGTTTGGCCAGTTCTTCCGCCACCCGCAGGGCTGCGGCGCACCGGTGATGGCCATCGGCGATGTACAGTTCCGGCACCTGTTGGAACAGACGGGTCACTTCCTTCACCTTCAGAGGTTCGCTGATTACATACAGGGTGTGGCGGATCTTGTCATCCCCTACAAAATTGTACACCGGCGTATGGCTGCCCATGTATTCCAGCAGGAAGGCGGTCAAAAGTCCCTTGCTTCGGTAGGCCAGGAACACCGGCCCGGTCTGGGCTTTGGTGGACAGAATGTGATTCACCCGGTCCGTTTCCTTCACCTGGCGGGTCAGTTCATGGCGTTTGATGATCCCTTCTTTATATTCCTTCAGAGAGGCGGCAGCCACCAGACCGATCTGGATATAGGCCCCCATCTGCTGCCGGTAGATATAGTAGCAGGGCTGGGGATCCTGTTTCATCTGGCCTTTGGCCACATAGTCCTCCAGGTTTTCCCGGGCTTTGGCATAAACCCTGGGATCCGATTCTGCCACATTTTCCGGCAGATCCGCTTCCGCCCGGGTGACCCGGACGAAACTCAGAGGATTCTTTTTCAGGATATCCCGTGCTTCCTGGGTGCTCATTACATCATAAGGTAATTCAGCAATCTGACTGACCAGCTCCGGTACCGGACGGAGGGCAGCAAAAGGTCTGATTTCTGCCATAATTATCACTCCCGAATGATAGCTTTGATTTTTGGGTGCTTTTCGTAACAAAAGTCCCTCTGCAATATTGTGTCATAGGTTCATTATACCATATTTGCGTTTTTATAGTAAAAATTCGTAAACTGGTATATAATATGGGACAAAGAATTCTGTATCCATTATACATAGAAAGAGGGGTTTTGTTCATGGCTTATATTACACGGCGTGTACTGCAGAAAGACGCTCCCATTATCCTGGGGTACTGGGTGCTGGGAATGGCCTGCGGCATGTTGGGAGAAAAGGCCGGCCTGAATCCCTTCCATATGTTCATTATGAGCGTGCTGGCCTTTGCCGGCAGTTCCCAGTTCATCGGGATCGCCATGATGCTCCAGAGTGCCTCCTATATTTCCATTGCTCTCACCATCCTGATGGTGAACCTGCGGTATTCCCTGTTCACCTCCACTCTGGCTCCTCTGGTCTCTCAAAAATCAGGACTCTACACCGGGCTGTTCGCCTACGGCACCACCGATGAGACCTTTGCGGTGAACCTTTCTTCCTTCCAGGAAGGGCAGGACCACTGGACCCATGAAGAAGCGCTGGGCCTGGATATCCTCAGCATGGGGGTGTGGGCAGTAGCCAACGCCTTCGGCTGCTATGCCTCCCGGCTGATCCACCTGGATCTGTCCCTGGTGTCCTACATCCTGACCGCCATGTTCCTAGGGATCTGGTCCAACTACCTGAAGAACCGGACCATGGTGATCACCGGCCTGACTGCCGGGATCCTGGCTGTGGTGCTGTCCCAGGTGGTACCCTACAAGCTCCATATTGTGTTGGCGTCCCTGATCCCTTCCGGACTGGCCGCCTGGGTATACCTGAAGCATGAAAAGAAAATCCAGCCGGAAAAAGCGCCGGAAGTGGAAGAAGACTGCGGGCCCGTGGAAGGAGGCAGTGAAGCATGAACCAGACTTATATTCTCTGTGTAATCCTGATCATGGCCCTGACCGGCTTCCTGCCCCGGGTGATCCCCATGGCCATTATCCGGAAACATCCCATTCCCCACTGGTTCAAGGTGTGGCTGAATTTTGTGCCTCCGGCCATTTTCGGAGCCCTGGTGTTCCCGGATATTTTCCTGACAGAAGGCCGCCTGAACCTGTCCCTCCACAACATTCCCCTGCTGACCACCCTGCTGATCACTCCCCTGGTATTGAAGACCAAATCCCTGGGCGTAGCAGTGCTGGCCGGAGGCGGCGTGTTTGCGTTGTTGGAGCACTTTTTGTAAGGAGCTGTGAAGAAATGGATCCTCATTTCTTCACAGCTTTTTTTGTAACACCATGTTACACTTTTCTCTTTGTTTATTTTTTAATTGTGAAATTGATTTGTCTTTTTGACTTTTAATCTCCGTCTGCTATACTTATATCTGAAGTTGTAATGAAGGAGATGAGGGATCATGGAAAGCAAGCTGATCCATGATGCTGAACGGAAAGCCGTGGAAACGGTGGTTGATCATGTACTGTCTGTAAAAGATCCGGAAGAACGGAAGAAATCCCTGCTCCGTCTTTCCTATCTGATGGAGAAATTCTTTGGGAGCTTTTTCGCCCCTTCCTCCTTTGCCGGTGCCCGGGAACTGATTCGCCAGGACGGAAAATGGTGGAAGTTTGTGGAACGGGGCCTGGATACCCTGAATCCCCATATCCTGAAAACCGGGATCATGAATCTGGGTTTTGAATCGGGATTTTATGGACTGAAGACCCGGAAAGCCTGCCGGGAAAAATACCACTGCAACATTCCCTGGACCATCCTGTTCGACCCTACCAGTGCCTGCAACATGCACTGCATCGGCTGCTGGGCGGCGGAATACGGCCATACCCTGAACCTTTCCTATGAAACCATGGACAATATCGTGACTCAGGGGAAAGCCCTGGGGGTCCATACCTTCATGATGACCGGGGGCGAACCTCTGGTCCGGAAAGGGGATATCCTGAAGCTCTGCCGGGCCCATCCGGACTGTGAATTCCACGCCTTCACCAACGGCACCCTGATCGATGAGGATTTCTGCCGCCAGGTAGTGGACGTGGGGAACCTGAGCTTCTCCATCAGCATCGAAGGCTATCGGGAAGTCAATGACAGCCGCCGTGGCAAAGGTGATTTCGATAAAGTGATGCACGCCATGGCCCTTTTGAAGAAATACGGGATTTTCTTCGGGACATCCATCTGCTACACCCGGAAGAACATCGAGACCGTCACCAGTGACCGTTTCCTCCAGATGCTGGTAGACAACGGAGCCTGGTACAGCTGGTTCTTCCATTATATGCCCGTGGGCAACGAAGCGTCCCTGGATCTGCTGCCTACCCCGGAGCAGCGTGCCTATATGGTCCGGCGGATTCGGGAGATCCGCAGCAGCGAAAATCCCATCGCTCTGTTCCCCATCGACTTCCAGAACGACGGGGAATTCATCGGCGGCTGCATCGCCGGGGGTCGGAACTACTGCCACATCAACCCGGCCGGGGATGTGGAACCTTGTGTATTCATCCACTATTCCAGTGCCAATATCAACCGGGACGACCTGCTCACCTGCCTGCGCCAGCCCCTGTTCCAGGAGTATGCCAAAGGCCAGCCCTTCAATGAAAATCACCTGCGGCCCTGCCCCATGCTGGAAAACCCGGACTGCCTGAAGGCCATGGTCCATCGCTCCGGAGCCCGTTCCACCGATCTCCAGTCTCCGGAAGACGTGGATACCCTCTGCGGCAGCTGCCAAGCTTATGCCAAAGCCTGGGCTCCTATGGCTGCAAAACTTTGGAAGGAGATCCAGGAAAAGAAAGAAAAAGAAGAAATACCTTTAGGAGCAGATTGAAAAGATGGGTGTACTGCACAAGACGTGCAGCACACCCATCTTTTATTTTCCTAAGGGAACCAGATGTTTCTTCAATACCGGCAGTACCAGGCTCAGGATCCCGAACTTAATCACGATCCCGGCAGCGCACTGGAACAGCCGGAGAGTGGCCAGGTCTTTCCAGGGGACCTGGAACAATACCGTGAGCCAGAAGGTGTTCAGCAGCAGGCTGATGGCCACCTGGACCACCAGTACCGCCAGCAGGATCTGCTTTTTGCCGGTGCTCCGGCGGAAGCACCAGCCGTACACCGCCCCATCCAGGAAGCTGGACAGGGTGAAGCCGGGGAAATAAGCTCCCACCGGAAACAGCAGGGCTCCAATCAGATCCCCCAGGGCCCCGGTGATGCCGCCGGCCAGAGGCCCGCCCCACAGGGCAGCCGCCGCCACCGGCAGAAAGCTGAAGCCGATTTTCAGATTCCAGGTATGGAGAGACAGGAACCGGGCCAGGATCACCTCCATGGCCACACAGAACCCGATCATGGTGATCCACTGTCCGGGCCGCCTTTTCTGCAGCCCTGTCATGGCTTACTCCTGTTTCTTTTCCCGGGCCTTGGTGGCAAACCCCAGCATGTCAGAAATCAGCCGGGCCGCCAGATACCCGGTGGTGCCCCCCACATCGTCAAAAGGAGGGGCCACTTCCGTCAGCACCATCCCCACCAGTTCCGTATGGTTGGCAATGGCTTCCAGGATATCCACCGCATCGTCGTAGTTGAAGCCCCCAAACATGGGAGAACCGGTGGCCGGAGCGTACACCGCATCCATGGCATCGATGTCGAAGCAGAGCACCACTTTGTCCGCCGGCTGAAATTCGTCCAGGATGGCCTCGATGCCCTTTTTCCGCACGTCCCGGACGGAGTAGATCCCGTCCCCGTGTTCCCGGGCTTCCGCAAAGTCTTCCGGGCCGCTGCTGCCGATGCCCCGGATCCCCAGATGGAGGATCCGTCCCACATAGGGCAGGCTGGCCGCGTTCCGCATGGGAGATCCGTTGAAGTATTTCTGCCCGTCCAAAGGTTTGGTCCAGTCCAGATGGGCGTCAATGTGGATGATGTCAAACTTGCCAACCCCTTCCATGCCCTGGAGCATGGGGAAATCCACGGCGCAGTCCCCACCCAGGACCACCGGCATGGTGCCCTGGCTCTGGATGATCCGGACCGCTTCCCGGAGGTTGGCCATGGTACCCATCAGGTCCCCGGGGATATAATCCGCATCCCCGCAGTCCACCACCTTCCATTTGTCCGTATCCATGTAGAATTCTTTCCGTTCGGAATCGTAGGTGCCGCCTTTTTTGTAGGTAAACCGGGTGGAACCCAGACGGATGCCCCGGGGCCCCAGCCGGCAGCCGGTACGTCCCTGGATGGCCAGGTCAAAAGGCGCTCCCAGGATGGCGATATCCGCATTCAGGTTGTAAATATCCGGCGCCAGGTCGGTTTTGGCAAAGGTGGCAATGCCCGTAGGGGCCATATTCAAAGGTTTCTGCAGGCTGAAGTTGTCCATGTGCAATCTTCTCTTCTTTCTGTATGGGGGTTTCCCCTTCTCTTGGGACCATTATAGGAAGACCCCTCTGGGAAGTCAACGAAATCGGACACTATTTTGCAATACGGACACTATAACGAAACAATTTTCCTTGACCCTGTTTTGGGTTCTCCATATAATGAGGGAAAACAAGATCCATTGGGAAAGGAAGTTCAATGTTATGGCAGAAACCACACCGGCGGTCCATTCCGTCCTCCATGCCATCCGGATCCTGGAGCTGTATGCCGCCCAGCGCCGGGAAACCCTGAGCCTTACGGAAATCAGCAAAGCCCTGGGGCTCCACAAGACCACGGTCTACCGGATCCTCCGGACCCTCCAGCAGGCTGGATGGATGGAACAATCCGCCAAAACCGGAAAGTACTACCTGGGAACCGGGATCCTGCTGGTGGCTTCCGCCGTTTCCGTCCACAACACCTCCCGGGATCTGCTGTCGGAAGAAATGCACCGGCTGGCGGAAAAGTTCAACGAAACCGTGGTACTGTCCGTGCTCCTGGGCCATACGGGGATTTGTGCGGACCTGGCCAAAAGCCGGCACCGTCTGGGGGTGGCGGGAGAACGGGGCTACATCGTCCCTCTGCGCAGCGGCGCCACAGGCAAGACCCTGCTGGCCGCCCAGCCGGAAGAACTGCGGGAGCAGCTGCTCCAGGAACTGGAACCGGACCGGACGAAGCAACGGATCCTGAAGAACCAGCTGCTGAAGATCCTCCAGGACGGATACTGTATTTCGGAAGGAGAAGTGGACCAGGGGGTGGCCGCCATCGCCATGCCCCTCCATCTGAAGGATAAACGGTTCGTCCTGACCATTTCCGGTCCAGTGGACCGGCTTCGGGCCATCACCTACCCGGTGCTCCGGCAGGGACTGGAAGAAACGGTAACCCGGCTGGAGCGGAAAAGTGCATTGTTGGAAGAGTGAAAAAGGGGGCTGTTGCCCATGGCAACAGCCCCCTTTTATCACTTGCACGCAAAAGCTTCGATTTCCACCAGGGCCCCTTTGGGCAGAGCGGCCACTTGGAAGCAGGCACGGGCCGGGCATACGCCGGTGAAGAAGGTGCCGTACACTTCGTTCATGGGACCGAAATCGGCAATGTCGCTGAGAAGCACTGTAGTCTTCACCACATCCTCCATGGTGTAGCCGGCGGCTTCCAGGATGTTTTTCACATTGGTCAGGGACTGGCGGGTCTGGGTCACAATATCTGTCCCGGCAAATTCACCGGTAGCCGGGTCGATGGGGATCTGGCCGGAAACATACACGGTCTTGCCGGACGCTTCGATACCCTGGGAATAAGGTCCGATGGCACCGGGGGCTTTGGGAGTTGCAATCTGTTTGTTCATGGGAAAAACCTCCTTAAAAGTTGGGATAGGGGTATTATACCATGGAAAAGGGGCTGTTGCATGCGCAACAGCCCCTTAGTCGGAAGTCAGGAGTCTGAAGTCGGAAGCCTCAGGACAGGATCCG
>NZ_FR902019.1:0-1757 GCF_000437815.1 Acidaminococcus sp. CAG:542 | reverse complement strand
TCTTCGTCCGGGATCCCCAGGAACCGGATGGGTCTTTTGTTCCAGCCAATGGACTGGAGAGCCTTCAGGGCATAAAGGCCGATCACCAGCCCCGCCTTCATATCCAGCACCCCGGGTCCGTGGGCATTGCCCTCTTCATCCACCCGGAAGGGATTTTTTGCCGCTGCTCCGGCCGGGAACACCGTATCCATATGGCCCATGAACACCACCGGCGGTTCCGGGGAACCCGGATTCCAGTCCCCTACGATCAGGTCCCCGGCCTGTTCCACCTTCACCCGGCGCACAAAGGCCCCTGCCTGTTCCAGTTCCCCCTGGAGGATATCCCCCACCTGGTTCACCCCGTCCAGCTGTTTGGGGCCGCTTTCCGTGTTGACGAATTTCGCCCACAGGTTCAGCATCTCCAGCCGCTTTCCCTCAATATATTCCTTCAATTGCAGATCCAGTCCATCCATATCCCTACACTCCTTCTACAGAATATTCACCACAAAGCCTGCCAGCACCACGGAAGTGATGGTCACCGTCACGAATCCAGCCACCAGCATCTTGGGCAGCAGGAAGTTCAGGAGAGCCTTCCGCTGTTCTTCCGTTTCCCCCATGGCCGTGGACACTTCCTGGGAAATCAGCATGGTGGTGGGGAACCCGAAGGTGCAGGTGATCCCCAGGGACACCGCCAGGGTAAAGGGCATCCGGAACAGACGGCTGCACAGAGCCGCCGCCACACACAGACCGGCCACCCCCAGCACCGCCGACCACAAAAGAGGAGGCAGCACCGACAGCACCTGCTGGGGCGTGGTGGCCCCCAGGTTGGAAAAGATCACGATGGTCACAAAAAAGATGATCAGGCCGCTGGACTGGGTCTTGCCCAGGATTCCCTTGTCCAGGAACCCCAGGGCAAAGAACACCGTTCCCAGGATCAGGCACATGACCAGATAATGGACATGGCCCCCGGTGAGCTTCGCTGCATAGAAGGACAGGGTGGCCACCAGACCCAGTTTGGCCAGGTACACCGAAGGCTTGTCCAGCACCGATGGCAGGGCCAGAGGCTTCTTTTGGGCCGCCTGGGCTGATGCTTCCGCCTCCTCACAGTGCCGGCGGACGAAAGCCTCATCTTCCCGCAGCTGCCGGGCCAGGCGCCGGAGGGCCACTGAAGCAATGGGGATCCCGAAGAACTTCTGGGTCACCAGGAGCACCAGACAGAAGGTCCCCACATAGGCCAGCCCCTTCTCCTTGGCCGCTGCCAGCATGATCAGGGTGGCCGCATTGCCTCCGGCAAAAATGGGAGAACCGGCAATGGCGATCTTGGGATCCATCACAAACCCGCCCAAAAGGATAATGGCCGCTACTGCAAACACCACACAGAGCACGGAAGTGACCACCACCTTCCATTCCTGCTTCAGTTCCGCAAAGTCGATGGTGGTCCCCATGGAGACGATCAGCATCCCCACCACCCCCATGCCGATGCCAGAAACCTGGGCATCCTTGATGATGGTCTGGGGCAGGATCCCCGACCAGAACCCTGCCAGCAGGATCACCGAAATCCCCAGCACCGTGGAAAGGATCGCCCGGGTTTTCATGGCGATCAGCTCACTGACCGCATAAATGCAAAAAAGCACCGTCAAAGAAACAATACTGCCCATAATCCCCCTCATTTCTCATACCATAAATAAAACTTTATTGCGGTAAATTGTAAGCATGTGGCTATTATAACGCATTTTTGTACTTTGGAAAAGGCCGCCGGAAAATCCGGCGGCCTTTTG
>NZ_FR902018.1:0-1152 GCF_000437815.1 Acidaminococcus sp. CAG:542 | reverse complement strand
AAAAAGGGCGGATATATAGGGACTGGCTGGGTCCCCCGCCCTTAAAAAGGCGGATATATAGGGACTGGCTGGGTCCCATCCTAAAGAGATGGATACCCAAGGAGGAATGATGAATTAGAAGGTTACTACCATCTGAGACCACAGGGTCCGGGCATGAGAATCGGATTCTTTGCCCTTCAGGTCGTAGTATTCAACCTGAGCTACCATGTTCTTGGCCAGGGTCAGGTTGCCGCCAACCTGATAGCCTTTGAAGCCTTCCCCGTTGAAGGAATCCCACATACCGTTCATGGTATGGTAAATGATGGTGGGAGCTCCCTGATCATAGTACTTGGCGAACAGGCCCCAGGAACCAGGTTTGGAAGCAGCAGCACCCTTGTAGCCCAGGGATACTACATAACCGTCATCATCGCCGTTCTTATAGTCGCTGTTTGCCAGGGTGTCATCGTCACCTTTCAGGTACATGGCCCCGATCTTGAAGTCGCCGGCTTTGTAGTTGGCCCCAACAGTCCAGATTTTGTTGTCACCGGTGAGGCCGTTGTCGATCACCGGGCTCACATCGTCAGCCTTGGTGTAGGTGGCAGCCAGATCCAGGTTGCCGATGCTGCCGCCCAATTCTGCGTTCCAGAACTTGTCAGCTACGGAATCATCTTTGGTCCATTTACGGCCAGCGATGGTTCCCAGATCGCCATCCGTCCAGCCATAGGTATCCTTGCTGGCCATCTTGCCGTAGGCAGCGCTCAAATAAGCCTGGCCGAAAGGAACTTTGAACTGAACCGCATCTACACGGTCATCGTACACATTGCCTTCAGCAATGGTCTTGTTGAAACGGCCGGCTTGGATATTCCAGACACCGATGTTGCCGTCCAGGTAAGCTCTCTGGAAGGAGGTGTCGGAATCGCCGGATTCGTTCTTGCCCTGGAAGTACTGGTTGTTTTCCAGCATGGAAACGTAATGCCAGTTGTCGTTGACTTCCCCGGTCAGAAACAGACGGGTACGCAGACGGGACTGGGATTTGTCGGCTTTGCCGGTGGTCTTGCCACCTTCATTGTTGTAGTAGCTGGCACGGACGTTGCCGGTGATCTTTACGTTGTCAGCGTTCTTTTCCAGTTTGGCAACGCGAACACCCAGGTTGTCCAGTTCATCAGCGAATTC
>NZ_FR902017.1:0-2990 GCF_000437815.1 Acidaminococcus sp. CAG:542 | reverse complement strand
TTATATATCCGTACTCTTTTCTTCTTCTCCACCTCCGTGGCCTTTTCCTGCACCTCCTGATCTTCTTCCGAATCCCACAGCAGTTCGAACCGGGGATCATTTTTCAGGTTTACGTACAGGGGGTCCAGATCGGTGGTGAGAAAATGGGTGAAGGGATACCGGGTGACAAAATCCCGGTAATCCAGTTTCCCATAAACCAGGGAACAATATTCTTCCATCACATCTTTCTGGTGGTTCAGCTTGGGCTTGAACACTTCGGCCCGGGTATCCATGTAACAGGGGATTCCCTGGAATTCTGCGTAGGGACCATCATTGTAGCCAGTCCACAGGCAGATGGGGCTGCCTCCGGCATCCTGTTGAATCACATCCACACTTTTGGCAAGGACGAAATCCGCCCGGAGTGACGGAATCCAGGCCACGGAAAAGGGGAACATCAGCATTATGACGACTATGGCAAAAAACATCCTGGTATTTTGTTTCAGTTTTTCTTCCAGATCATGTTCTTTCCACAATATCCATAGAGTCCCAAGAGCTCCCAGGGCCAACAACAGGAAACTGCCGACAAACAGGGAATATCGTCCTTCCGGTACTTTGGTTTGTTGGAACAATGCCAAACTCCCCGCAACAGCGGCTATGGCCATGAGCATGATCATGTGCCGGACACGGGACCAGGAATAGGAATCGGATGCAGACTTTTGGAATTGATGGTTGGCTATGATCTCTGCCATGGGAAACAGCCCGGCCAACAGGAACAGCATACCACTGCGGCTGGCTTGAAGAGCCATGAAACCGGTCCCCAGAGCCAAAAGCTGCTGACGGAGGGGGAGGGAATGGCGGGCATAGATGGCGGTGCAGAGAAAAAGCAGAATCAGATTGGCTGCCATAAAGGGGTAGGTGAAATTCAAAGCCAGCGGGTGCATTTCTGTTACCAGAGAATTGATTTCAGGATACCCATAGGACTTAAAGGCGTAGGTCATGGCCTCGGTTCCATAGGGGTTGCAGAGCCCGCCTGCCACAATGGCAGCAAGCAATAGTAAGAAATCTTTGGGCTTCCAGGTCAGTTCCCATCGGCCAAAAGAAAGTTTGGGCCCTGCCAAAGCTTCACAGGCATAGGGCAGAAGGAAAACAGTGAACATGGGCCACATGGCGCCGTGGAGGTTGATCAGAAGCACGGAAAGCAGAAAGAAAACCGGGATGAGAAACCGGGGCATCCGGTTCCGGTTGGCGTTTTTTTCCAAGAGATAAATTTCCAAAAGGAAAATCAGGCCGGACATGGTTTGTGGTCTCTGAAACAGATATCCCATGGACATGAGAATAAGCCAGAGCATCAGGAACAGGCGCACAGTTCCCGAAATCTGTCCGACTTTCAATTTGACCAACCGGGAATAAACAAAAAGAAAGACAGCCGCAATAACCCAGTTGTACGCAATCATGGCTTTAAGACCGCCCAGTTTGTACAGTTTCCACAACCCAAGGTCAAAGAGCCATTGCTGCATGACAAAATGAAAGTTCTGATGGATGGTGAACGGCTCCACATGGGGAATGCCAAACTGTTCCACATACCGGCCGCTGTTCAGCAGGAACCAGCCATCGTTGTCGAACCGATTGGTAAAAATGAATACGATCAATATCATGGATAGGGCATAAATCATGGAAACCATCTTATTTTTCATGTCCCGGCCCTCCCTTTGTTTCCATTTCCTGATATTCCTGCTCCGTATTCACCTGCCACAGGGCCGTTTTGTCAGTTTTTCCCTGGCGGATCAGGTCCACGGCGGTCATGGCGGAGAGCATGGAATGGTCCATGTTGTTGTACCGGTGCTGGCCGTTGCGGCCCATGCAGTAAAGGTTGGGGATGGTGTCCAGTTCCTGCCGGAGCCGGGGAAAATCCCGGTAGCTGCCGTAATAGGCCGGATAGGCCTTTTTCATCCGCACCACATGGCCTTCTTGTACCGCTCCGGGCCGGATCACATGGATGGTTTCCAGTTCTTTGGCGGCAAAGGAAATAAAATCACTGTCGGTCATGGACCACAGGGCGTCCCCTTCCTGACAGAAATATTCCAGGCCGATCCACAGGGTGTGGAGGGGATCCCGGACCAGGTAGGGGGACCAGTTGTTGAAGATCTGGAGCCGGCCCAATTTTACGTCCGGTTCCTGGACGTAAATCCAGCAGTCCGGGACCATATGGTTCAGGGTAGGGTGATCCGTCTCATTTTTCAGTTCCAACCGGTCCACCAAAAGGCCGGCGGTGACGAAATCCCGGTAGGGAAGGGCGGCAGCGGTTTCCCGGGCCTGGGGGGAAAACCAGTCCTGAGGCAGGCCGGCGGCCAGGTCCTTTACCGGCATGGTGGACAGGACGAAATCTGCCGGCACCTGCTGGAGGTTCCCTTCCCGGTCCCGGTACTGGACGGCAGAAAGAGTTTTATCCCCTCCGCCGGTGAATCCGGTGACTGTGGCTCCCATGCGGATTTCCCCGCCCAGACGGAGCACTTCGTCCCGGAGGGTTTCGTAGAACTGGCCGGGGCCGAATTTGGGATAGAGGAACCGTTCGATAAGGGAGGTCTGGACTTCCTTGGGCTGGATGTGGAAGGTCCGCTGGAACAGGTCCTTCAGCACGGCACCGATGGAAATGCCCTTGATCCGCTGGCTGCCCCAGTCGGCAGAGAGGTTTTTGGGAGAAAGGCCCCAGACCTTTTCCGTATAGCCGGCGAAAAAGGTCCGGTAGAGTTTTTCTCCGAACCGGTTGATCATGAAATCTTCCAGGGTGTTTTCCGGCCGTTTGTGGAAGCAGGAATACAGGTAGGAACAGCCGATTCCTGCCATGGCAGTGATCCCCAGGTTCCGGATGGTGGTCCAGTTCAGGGATACCGGGTAATCGAAGAATTTGTGCCGGTACAGGATCCGGGATACCCGCTGGCGGTCCAGGAACACCTGGTCCATCTCTTCCGGATCTACTCCCTGGGGATCCAGGGTGCAGGAACGATGGAGCA
>NZ_FR902016.1:14774-22745 GCF_000437815.1 Acidaminococcus sp. CAG:542 | reverse complement strand
CGGTCCCTCCGGCACCGGCGGCAGAAAAGGAAGGAACCAACCATGAAAAATCTTGAAGCACTGGATCAGGAACCCTATCTGTGGGACTATCTCCAGACGGTCAAAAAGCCCATTGTGCTCTACGGCATGGGCAACGGGGCGGATGCCATCCTGGACCGCTGCGGCCGGCTGGGCATCCCGGTGGCCGGGGTCTTTGCCAGTGATGAATTTGTCCGGGGCCAGGAGTTCCGGGGCTACAAAGTGAAGACCTATAAGGAAATGAAGGCAGAACTGGGGTCCTTTGTGATCCTCATCGCCTTTGCCAGCGAACGACCGGAAATCCTCCGGCGGTTCTTCCATCTGGGGGAGGAGCAGGAAACCTATGCCCCTCATCTGCCCCTGTTCGGGGATACCAACCTGGTGACCCCGGCCTGGATCCGGGAAAACCGGGGAGTGCTGGATCGGGTGTACGGCAAGCTGGCGGATGATGCCAGCCGGCAGGTAATGGAGGATATCCTCCGGTACAAAATCACCGGGAAGCTGGAGTACCTGTCCCGGACCACGGACCGGCGCCGGGATCTGGAGACCCTGTTTTCCTTTACGGATAAGGAAAGCTACGGGGACCTGGGAGCCTACAACGGGGACACCATCCGGGAATTCCTGGAGCTCACCGGGGGCCATTATGACCATCTGTATGCAGTGGAACCGGATCCGAAGAACTTCGCCAAGCTCCAGAAATACGTGGAAACGGAACAGCTGGGCCGGTGCAGCCTGTCACCGGAAGGAATCTGGGCCCAGCCGGCGGAGCTGCCCTTTGCCGCCCGGGGCGGCCGGATGTCCGCCCTGGAACAGAACGGAAAAAAGACCCTGCCGGTGACCTGTCTGGATGATCTGGTGGGGGACCGGCCCCTGACCTGTCTCAAAATGGATGTGGAAGGGGTGGAAAGGGAGGCCCTCTCCGGAGGGGCCCGGGTGATCCGCCGCTGCCGGCCCAAAATGCTCCTGGCAGGCTATCACCACGACGATGACCTGTGGGAGATTCCCCTGGAACTGTGGAACCTGGTGCCGGAGTACAAAATCTATCTCCGCCGCCATCCCTATGTACCCTGCTGGGAGATTAATTTTTTCGTGACTTTGTAAAATCTGGGGTGTATGTTACAAAATAAAAAGATGCACAGAAAAAAACGGGGCGAAATGCCCCGTTTCGTTGCTCCCGGGGCCGGGATATGTTAGAATGGAACAATAGACCAAACAGCAATCCCGGAAACAGCAAAGGGAAATCAGAAGGAAAGAAGGATGGAAGAGATGAAGCTGTGGAAGAAAGGGTTCCTCCTCTTGACGGCACTGGCCGTGGGACTGACGGCAGGCTGCGGGGGTACCCAGAAAACAGGGGACAAGAAGAACGTGAAGGTGGGGGTGGTCCAGCTGGTGGAACACCAGGCCCTGGACGCCGCCAACAAGGGATTTGTGGACGGCCTGGCCGCCGGAGGCTTCAAGGAAGGGGAGAACCTGACCCTGGACCGGCAGAATGCCCAGGCGGACCAGTCCAACCTCCAGACCATTGCCCAGCGGTTCGCCAACAACAAGGAGGACCTGATCTGTGCCATTGCTACCCCGGCGGCCCAGACTGTGGCCAATGTGACCCGTGACATCCCCGTTGTGGGCACGGCCATTACCGATTACAAGGAAGCCAAGCTGGTGAAGGATCCGGAAAAACCCGGCACCAATGTGACCGGTACCACGGATATGAACCCCATTGACAAGCAGCTGGATCTGCTGCTGAAGATCGTGCCCAAGACCAAGACCATCGGCATCCTGTACAATTCCAGCGAAATCAACTCCCAGATCCAGGTGAAGAAAATGAAGGAACTGGCGGAAGCAAAGGGGCTCACCGTACGGGAAGCCACGGTTTCCAGCGTCAACGATATCCAGCAGTCCGCCCAGAGCCTGGTGGGCCAGGTGGACGCCATCTACGTGCCTACGGACAACGTGATCGCCTCTGCCATGCCGGTGCTGGCAAAGATCACCAACCCGGCCAAGATCCCGGTGATCTGCGGAGAAGAGGGCGTGGTGAAAAGCGGGGCCCTGGCCACCATCGGCATCGACTACTACAAACTGGGGTACCAGACCGGTCTCATGGCAGCTAAGATCCTGAAAGGGGAAGCCAAACCCCAGACCATGCCCATTGAAAAACAGAAGGACATGAAAGTGACCATCAACGAAACCACGGCCAAAGAACTGGGAATCACCCTTCCGGAAGATGTGCTGAAGGGTGCCTCCCTTGTGAAGTAAAGCGGGAGGGGAAGGATCATGAAGAAAAGTTGGAAGGCAGCGGCCGCTCTGGCCATGATTGCCGTAATGCTGGGAGCAGCCGGCTGCGGCGGAGATACGAAACAGTCCGGGAAGGACAAGACCTATCAGGTGGGGGTCCTCCAGCTGGTGGAACACCCGGCTTTGGATGCAGCCAACAAGGGATTTGTGGACGGCCTGAAATCCAAGGGCTTTGAAGAAGGGAAGAACATCAAGTTCGACAAACAGAACGCCCAGGGGGATCAGTCCAATCTCCAGACCATTGCCCAGCGGTTCGTGAGCAACAAGGTGGACCTGGTGTGCACCATCGCCACCCCGGCGGCCCAGACCATGGCCAACGCCACCAAAGAGATTCCCATTGTGGGCACCGCCATCACCGACTACAAGGTGGCCAAACTGGTGAAGGACAACAACCAGCCCGGCACCAACGTCACCGGCACCACGGACATGAACCCGGTGGAGGCCCAGATCGACCTGCTGGTAAAGATCATGCCCAGAGCCAAGACCGTGGGCTTCATCTACAATTCCAGTGAAGTGAATTCCCAGCTCCAGATCGAACTGGCCAAAAAAGCCGCGGCGGCCCGGGGACTGAAGACTGTGGAAGCCACGGTGTCCAGTGTCAACGACATCCAGCAGGCGGCCCAGAGCCTGGTGGGGAAAGTGGATGCCCTGTACGTGCCTACGGACAATGTGCTGGCTTCCGCCATGCCCAACCTGATCAAGATCACCGACGAAGCCAAGATCCCCGTGTTCTGCGGGGAAGCAGGGATGACCAAGGCCGGCGGGGTGGCCACCCTGGGCATCGACTACTACAAGCTGGGCTTCCAGACCGGGGAAATGGCGGCGGACATCCTGTCCGGCAAGTCCAAACCTCAGAACATGGCCATCCAGTCCCAGAAAACCTTCACCGTGACTCTCAACGAAGCCCAGATCAAAAAACTGGGGCTGACGGTGCCCGATGATATCCTGAAAGAAGCCAAAGGAGCCAAATAACCCATGATCGATCTGTTACTGCCGACTGTTTCCCAGGGCCTTTTGTGGTCTCTCCTGGCCCTGGGTGTTTATATCACTTTCCGGGTGCTGGACATTGCGGACCTGACCGTGGAAGGATCCTTCCCCCTGGGGGCCTCTGTGGCCGTCACCCTGCTGGTGAAGGATGTGAACCCGGTGACCGCCATCCTGGCTGCCGCCCTGGCCGGAGGACTGGCCGGGGTGGTTACCGGACTGCTCCACACCAAACTCCGGATCCCTGCCCTGCTGGCCGGGATCCTCACTATGATCGCCCTGTATTCCGTGAACCTGCGGATCATGGGCAAAGCCAATGTGTCCCTGTTGGGGAAGGATACCGCCTTTACCTTGGTGGAAAGCACTTTCGGAGTGGCTTATTCCCAGGCGGTGCTCCTGGTGGGCGTCCTGGCCTGTGTGCTGTTTTCCGTGCTCATGTACTGGTTCTTCGGTACGGAAATCGGGGCGGCCATCCGGGCTACCGGGTACAATCCCCAGATGATCCGGGCCCAGGGGGTGGACACCAACATCATGCTGCTCATTGGCCTGTTCTTCAGCAATGCCCTGGTGGCCGTGGCCGGTGCCCTGGTGGCCCAGAGCAACGGATTCGCTGATGTGGGCATGGGAGTGGGGACCATCGTCATCGGCCTGGCCTCTGTGATCATCGGGGAAGTGCTGTTCGGTACCCGCAGCTTCAAAAATTCCCTGATCTCCGTGATCCTGGGCTCCATTGTGTACCGGCTGGTGATCGCCATTGTGCTCCAGATGGGGATGCCGCCCAATGACCTGAAACTGTTTACGGCGGTGCTGGTGGCCATTGCCCTGAGCCTGCCCATGGTCAAAGGGAAGTTCCAAAGCAGAAAGGCGGGAATCTGATGCTGGACATCAAACATTTATCCAAAACGTTCTTCCCGGGGACGGTGAACGAAAAAAAGGCCCTTACCGATGTGAACCTGCACATGGAACCGGGAGATTTCATTACCATCATCGGAGGCAACGGGGCTGGGAAATCCACCCTCTTGAACTCCATTGCCGGGGTATTCCCCATTGACGGGGGACAGATCCTCATCGACGGGGTGGACGTAAGTAAGATGCCGGAACACAAACGGGCCCGGTACATCGGCCGGGTGTTCCAGGATCCCATGATGGGTACGGCTGCCGGGATGATGATCGAAGAAAACCTGGCCATTGCTTCCCGCCGGGGTAAGACTCCCGGGCTTTCCTGGGCCCTGAAGGACAGCGACAGGGAAAGATTCCGGGAGATGCTGAAGGAACTGGACCTGGGCCTGGAAGACCGGCTCACCAGCCGGGTGGGGCTGTTGTCCGGAGGCCAGCGGCAGGCGCTGACCCTTTTGATGGCGGCCATGAACCAGCCCAGGATCCTGCTTTTGGACGAACATACCGCCGCTCTGGATCCCAAAACAGCAGAAAAGGTGCTGAACATGACCCAAAAGGTCATTGCACGGGACCATTTGACATCTCTCATGATTACGCATAATATGAGAGATGCCCTGCGCTTCGGCAACCGGCTGATCATGATGAACGCCGGCCGGATCGTGGTGGATGTGAATGCAGAAGAAAAGGCCAAACTGACCATTCCGGATCTGCTGGCCCTGTTTGAAAAAGCGTCCGGCTCTGCACTGGACAACGACCGTATGATGCTCAGCTGAGACATCAGCCAAATTGAGGGGGTTTAAACCGATTATGAAAAAAGTTCCATTTATCACTAAAGCACAGGTGGAAAAACTGGCAGAAAAATATCCGACACCGTTCTATGTCTATGATGAAAAGGGCATCCGGGATACGGTGCGCAGCATCAACAAGGCCTTTGCCTGGAATAAGGGGTTCAGAGAATATTTTGCCGTGAAGGCCACGCCCCTGCCCGGGATCCTGAAAATCATGAAGGAAGAAGGCTGCGGCACCGACTGCTCCTCCTATCCGGAACTGCTGCTGTCCGACGTATGCGGGTTCAAAGGCCATGAGATCATGTTCTCTTCCAACGATACCCCTGTGAAGGATATGCAGGAAGCCTACAAACTGGGAGCCATCATCAACCTGGACGATTTCACCATGATCGATTTCCTGGAACAGGTGGCGGCCATTCCTGAAACCATCTGCTGCCGGTTCAACCCCGGGGGTGTCTTTGCTCTGGGCAACGACATCATGGACAATCCGGGAGATTCCAAATACGGCATGACCCGGGATCAGCTCCGGGAGGCTTTCAAGATCCTGAAGGCCAAGGGGGTGAAGCATTTCGGCATCCATGCCTTCCTGGCCAGCAACACGGTGACCAATGAATACTATCCGGAACTGGCCCGACAGCTGTTCCAGCTGGCGGTGGACATGAAGAAGGAAACCGGTGTGGCCGTGGACTTCATCAACCTGTCCGGCGGGGTGGGGATCCCTTACCGGCCGGAACAGACCCCCAATGACATTGCGGTCATCGGGGAAGGGGTCCGGAAGGTCTATGAAGAAGTGCTGACTTCGGCGGGCATGGGGAATGTGTCTCTGTTTACGGAAATGGGCCGCTTCGTCACCGGGCCTTATGGGGCACTGGTCACCAAGGTCCTCCATTTCAAACACATCTACAAGGAATATGTGGGAGTGGATGCCTGTGCCGCCAACCTGATGCGTCCGGCCATGTACGGGGCCTACCATCACATTACGGTGCTGGGGAAGGAAAATGAACCCTGCGACCATACCTACGATGTTACCGGGGGCCTGTGCGAAAACAACGACAAATTCGCCATCGACCGGAAACTGCCGAAAATCGACAAAGGGGATTATCTCTTCATCCACGATGCCGGGGCCCACGGTTCTGCCATGGGGTACAACTACAATGCCAAGCTGTGGTGTGCGGAACTGCTGCTGAAGGAAGACGGTTCTGTGGAACTGCTCCGCCGGGCGGAAACGGAAAAGGATTATTTCGCCACATTGGACTTCACCGGTCTTTTTAAGGATCTGTAATGAACGGGCAGGAAAAGGAGAAGACCCTCCAGGGTATGCTCCACATTCCCAACTTGAAACTGAAACTGGCTTTTGAAGGGATCCTGGTGGGAATCGCCACCGGTCTGTGCATAACGGTGCTCCGGCTGTGCCTGGGCTTTGTGGCTAAAAACCGGGCCAGGATGGTCACTTTCCTCCAGAATGTACCTCCTGCCTATACCCTGATCTGGGTGGCCTGCCTTTTGCTGGCGGCGGTGATCATCGCCGCACTGGTGCGCTGGGCCCCCATTGCCGGAGGCAGCGGCATCCCTCAGGTCCGGGGGATCGTACTGGGCCTGGAAAAAAGCACCCACTGGGCCCGGGTGATCCTGGTGAAGCTTCTGGATACCTCCCTGGGCATCGGGGCCGGGCTGTCCATGGGCCGGGAAGGGCCTTCGGTGCAGATCGGGGCCATGACCGGCCAGGGCATCGGCAATGCCCTGAACAACACCAACCTGGAAAAACGGGCTCTCATCAGCAGCGGAGCCGGAGCGGGCCTGGCCGCCGCCTTCAACGCCCCCATGGCCGGGGTCATGTTTACCATGGAAGCCATCCACAAGAACCTGTCTGCTGTGGTCATGGCTCCCACTCTGATGGCCTGCATGACCACCACCGTGCTGGTCCACTGGGTTTTCGGGGTGGAGACGGTGCTGGCTATTCCCCCCATGCCCATCCTGCCGGTGGAACTGCTGCCCCAGGTAATCGGCCTGGGACTGGTGTCCGGGTTCATCGGGGTGGCCTTCAACAAAGGCTCCCTGGGCATCGGGAAGTTCTACAGCCTGCCGGTGTTCCGGAAGCCCTGGATGAAGATCGCCTTTCCCCTGCTGCTGACCATTCCCCTCACTTACCTGCTGCCCCAGGTGCTGGGAGCCGGGGACGAGATCATCGAAGCCATGGTGAGCCTGGAAGGGACCTTGAGCCTGGTGCTGGTGATCCTCATCGGGAAATTCATCTTCACCATCCTCAGCACCGGGTCCGGTGCCCCTGGGGGCAGCCTCCAGCCCATGCTGGTGCTGGGGTCCCTGGTGGGCGGTCTGTACGGGAACCTGCTGGTCCAGCTGGGAATCCTGCCGGAAGCCTACAGGCTGAACATGGTGGTGTTCGGCATGGCCGGCCTGTTCGCCGGGTCCGTCCGGGCACCGGTCACCGCCATCCTGCTGCTGCTGGAAATGACCGGGCGGTTCTACCATATGGTGCCCCTGGGCATCGTCACTCTTTTTGCCTATGCAGCAGGAGAACTGGTCCATGATACGCCTATTTTCGATGCCATGCTGGAACGGGCCCTCCGGAACAATCCCAAGGTGAAGAACATCCTGGAAGCTCCGGCAGAACAGATGCTGGTGGAAATCGCTGTGGAGGGGGGCTCCCGGGTGGAAGGGAAGACCCTCCAGGAAATCCGCCTGCCGGGACGGGCCCTGGTGGTCTGCGTCCGGCGGGGAGACCAGGACATGATTCCCCAGGCGGATACCGTGCTCCTGGGCGGAGATTACGTGTACATCATTCCCAACCACGCCCGGCTCTATCAGCTGAACCGGCTGTTCAAGACGAAGATGGGGGAGTAAGGGGACGAAGGAATCCGCCTGCGACCCAAGGGGACTGTTGCTCTGCAACAGTCCCCTTTTTCATGGTATAATAAAATTTAGAGTACACGGGAGGTGAATGCCATGGAAGAGGACAGTCTTTTTGCGGCTC
>NZ_FR902016.1:0-14732 GCF_000437815.1 Acidaminococcus sp. CAG:542 | reverse complement strand
CGGAGGAGCCTCTGGCGGCCCGGCTGCGGCCCCGGAACCTGGACGAATTCGTGGGGCAGAAGCATCTTTTGGGGCCGGGGAAAATCCTCCGGAACCTGATCGAAGAGGACAAAATCTCCTCCATGATCTTTTGGGGGCCTCCGGGGGTGGGGAAGACCACCCTGGCCCAGATCATCGCCCATACCACAAAAGCCAATTTCATCAACTTTTCCGCAGTGACCAGCGGCATCAAGGACATCCGCACGGTGATGCAGCGGGCCGATGACAACCGGCGGTTCGGGGCCCGGACCATTGTATTCGTGGACGAAATCCACCGGTTCAACCGGGCCCAGCAGGATGCCTTCCTGCCCTTTGTGGAAAAAGGGGCCATCATCCTGATCGGAGCTACTACGGAAAACCCCTCCTTTGAAGTGAACGGGGCGCTCCTGAGCCGCTGCAAGGTGTTTGTGCTGAAGGCCCTGACCCAGGAGGACATCAAAGGGATCCTGCTGCGGGCCCTGAAGGATCCCCGGGGGTTCGGGAATGAAAGGGTCCATCTGGAAGAAAAAGATCTGGAGTTCCTGGCCCAATTGTCCAACGGAGATGCCCGGTCCGCTCTGGCTACCCTGGAAATGGTGGTCCTCAACGGGGAACGGAAACCGGACGGAATCCATATTTCCCGGGAACTGATTGAGCAGTGCACCGGGAAAAAGGCCCTGCTCTATGACAAATCCGGGGAAGAACACTACAATCTGATTTCCGCCCTCCACAAATCCATGCGGAATTCCGACCCGGATGCGGCGGTATACTGGCTGGCCCGGATGCTGGAAGCCGGGGAAGATCCCCTGTACATTGCCCGGCGGGTGGTCCGGTTCGCCAGCGAGGACGTGGGCATTGCGGATTCCCGGGGGTTGGAGATCGCGGTGGCGGCCTATCAGGCCTGCCATTTCATTGGCATGCCGGAATGTTCCGTAAACCTGACCCATGCGGTGATCTATCTGTCCATGGCCCCCAAATCCAACGCCATGGAACTGGCCTACAATGAGGCCAAAGCCGACGCGGTGCAGCATCTCAACGAACCGGTGCCCCTCCAGATCCGGAACGCTCCCACCAAACTTATGGGAGAGCTGGGGTATGGGAAGGGGTACCAGTACGCTCATGACACCAAGGAGAAAATGGCAGCCATGCAGTGTCTTCCGGACGGGCTGAAGGACCGGAGTTACTACCATCCCACGGAACAGGGGCTGGAGGCCCGGTACAAAGAGCGGCTCCGGCAGATCAAGGAATGGAAAAAGCAGCACGGTCTGTAAATGCAATAGAAATAGCACAGATTTGTCATGATTTTGTTACATCATTTCAATAAGATAGAAATTGCGTGAAAGAAGGAATGGTTATGATTCTTGGCATTGGTGTGGATATCCTGGAAGTGGGCCGGATGGAACGGGCCCTGAAGCAGCCTGGGTTCAAGGAAAAGACCTTTACCCAGGATGAAATCGCTTACTGCGAAACGAAAGGGGCCCACAGCGTGGAATCCTATGCGGCCCGGTTTGCGGCCAAGGAAGCCCTGGGCAAGGCCCTGGGCACCGGGATCCTGCCGGGACAGCTTCAGCAGGTGGAAGTGCTCACCGATGAAAAGACGGGAGCCCCCCGGCTCCATCTTATGGGCCAGCTCCGGGTGGCGGCTCTCACCCGTCAGGTGGAACGGGTCCATGTAAGTCTCAGCCATACGGCGGAAAATGCCATTGCCCAGGTACTGTTGGAGGAATAAGATGAAACTGATTGCAAGTGCAGCCATGAAGAAAGTGGATACCAAGGCCATCGGGGAAATGGGGATCCCGGAAGCCGTCCTGATCGAAAACGCCGGCCGTGCAGTGGCCGACGCCGCCCTGGAACTACTGGGGGATCCCCGGGAAAAACGGGTAATCCTGCTGATCGGCAAGGGGAACAACGGGGGAGACGGCCTGGCCGCCGCCCGGTTCCTGTTGAAGCGGGGAGCCCTGGTGACCCTGGTGCTGGCGGAAGCTCCGGAAAGTTTCGGCCCGGGAGCCGCTCTCCAGTACAAGATCTGCCAGAGCTTCCCCTTCACCATCCTCCGGTGGGAAAAGGACCAGAATGAGGTGCTCCAGGCCTGCGCCCAGGGTGATCTGTTCATTGATGCCCTGTTGGGGACCAGTTTCCACGGAAAAGTTCGGGAGCCTATCCGGTCCCTTCTGGAAACTCTCCAGATGGTGCCGGTGCCGGTATTGGCGGTGGACATCCCCAGCGGGGTGGAAGCGGACCACGGATACACGGACCTGGCCCTTCATGCCCGGGCCACCGTGACCATGATCGCCCCCAAACCGGGACTGTACCTGTATCCCGGTGCCGAATATACGGGAAAGATCATCCTGGCGGACCTGAATACGCCCCCTTCCCTGGTGCTGGAAGCGGAAAGCTCTGCGGAACTTCTCACGGAAGACCTGGTCCGCCATGTGCTGCCCAAACGGCCTCCCAATGCCCACAAGGGCATGAACGGCCGGGTGGGGATCCTGGCCGGGAGCCTGGGCTACGCCGGAGCGGCGGAACTGTGCTCCAAGGCGGCAGTTCGGGCAGGCGCCGGCCTGGTGACTCTCTACACCCAGCCGGAAGTGCTCCAGCCTCTCATTATCAAATCCACGGAAGTGATGGTGCGGCCGGTGACGGAAGCCAGCCTGAAGGCCTTCCGGGCCTATGATGTGGTGGCGGCGGGTCCGGGAGCCGGGAAAGCCCCGGAAACGGTCCAGTATCTCCGGGAACTGCTGCCCCAGCTGGACCAGCCCCTGGTGCTGGATGCGGACGGGCTCAATGCCCTGGCCGGGGATGATGTCCTGCTCCGTTCCCTGAAAAAGAAGATTTTCACCCCCCATCCGGGAGAAATGGCCCGGCTGCTGGGGAAAACAGCGGGAGAAATCCTCCAGGATCCTGTCCAGGCGGCCTGGGAAGGGGCGGCCAGATGGGACGCTGTGGTGGTGCTGAAATCCACTCCCACAGTGGTGGCCCTGCCCAACGGCCAGGTGTTCCTCAACACCACTGGCAATGAAGGGATGGCTACAGGAGGCTGCGGGGATGTGCTTACCGGCACCATCGCCGCCCTCCTGGGCCAGGGGCTGGATCTGGGCCAGGCGGCCTGCTGCGGGGTCTATCTCCAGGGGTTGGCCGGGGATCTGGCGGCCGGTCACGGGAAAATCGGCCTGGCGGCCGGAGACCTGGTGCTTCAGCTGCCGGCAGCTCTGGAAAAAGTCAGAAAGGGATGAAAAATGGCCGGCCCGCCCACAGCGGACGGCACGCCGGCCTGATTTGCATGAACCCTGGGAAAGTGTTACAATGGCCGGGTAGTCTGGGAGGCAGGGGAAACCGTCTGCGTCCCAAGAGGAGGTTCCAACGTGTTCAAAAAACTGCTGTTATTATTTTTCTGTCTGGTGGCATGCCTGGGAACGGGAAATGCACAGGCAGCATCCAAAATCCAGGATGTGGTGTACGGGGTCAATCCCAACGGACGGCTGCGGATTGTCCTGGATACCAACCAGGCAACGAAATATAAGACGGAAATGCTGGACAATGAACTGCGGGTCACCGTGTACGGCAACCTGAAATCATCCATTCCCCGTGTCACTACCCCCAAGAAGGCCACGTACGTTTCCAAGGTGTACCTGGAGCGGAAAGTCAATGCCACAGTGGTCCATGTGATGATGAAGAAGCCCCTCCAGAAGGGGATGTTCAACGTGTTCAGCCTGAAGGCGGACAAAGTGGCCAAACGGCCCACCCGGGTAGTGGTGGATGTGATTGCGGCACCGCCTCAAAAGACCTTCACCCCCAAACGGACCAAGCGGCCTTCCAGCTCGCCCTGGCAGCCCACCCGTCCCAAACCCAGTTTCGGGGACACCTACTCTGTGGTAGGGGGCATCAAGGGGAAACGGATCACCCTGGACGCCGGCCATGGGGGCACGGATCCCGGGACCCACGGGCTGGTCACCGGCACCTATGAAAAGGACATTACCCTGCCCATCACCAAAAAGGTGAAGGCCCTGCTGGAAAAGAAAGGGGCTATTGTCTACATGACCCGGACCACCGACGTGGATGTGTACGGGCCGGACGCCACCGATGCGGAAGAACTCCAGGCCCGGGTGGATGTGGCGGAAAACAGCCATTCTGACATGTTCATCAGCATTCACATCAATGCCAGTGAAAACACCAGTGTAGGGGGCTTTTCCACCTACTACCATCCCAAGACCAAGTACGATATCCAGGTGGCCCAGTGCATCCAGGATCAGCTGATGAAAACCGCCGACGTGGATGATTTGGGAGTGCGGTACGCCAACTTCTACGTGAACAAACGGAGCACCATGCCCGGAGCTCTGGTGGAATGCCTGTTCCTGACCAACCGGCGGGAGGAAAAGCTCCTGATTTCCGACTGGTTCCAGAACAAGGTGGCCAACGCCATTGCCGACGGTATCGAAGACTTCTACAACCAACATCAAGGAGGCTGATCCCATGGAAAAAAGACTGACCCGCTGGACGGCGGTGTTCCTGCTGCTGGGGGCCATGGCCTTTTTGGGAGGCTGCAGCGGCTCCAGTACCACCGTCCATCCGGAAACCCAGAAGGAAACGGCGGCTGCGGGCCAGCAGGCCGGCAAGACGGCACCCCAGGCGGCATCTCAGACCCTGTACCGGGCGGGCAAAGGGGGCAAACTGAAGGCCCAGACGGTCCAGCTGTCCGGAAGCCGGGACAAGCTGCCCCTGCTGGTACTGAAGGAACTGGTGGAAAAGGCACCCCAGGGAGACACCACCTTCCCCAAAGGGACCAAGGTGAACAAGGTGACGGTGAAGGGCAAAACCGCCACCGTGGACTTCAGCCGGCAGTTCCAGACCCGGCGGGGGGACCATGACACCCTGCTGATGCTTTACGCCGTGGTGGATACCCTTACCGAGTTTCCGGAAATCCAGAGTGTGAAATTCACCGTCAAGGGAAAACCGGTTACGGTGCTGGGAGGCCAGGACCTGACGGATTCATTGAAACGGGACAAAAAGTATATACAGTGAGAAAAAAGAGGGTGTTGCACGTGCTGTGCAACACCCCCTTTTTGTCAGCAGCCCCTTGCTTCCATTCCCCTTTTTCCGGTATAATAAATATATTTGACACAATTCACTGCAGAAAAACTTGTGAAAGGGAGTGGAGCCATGCATATGGAATGGGGAACGCTGGCTGCTCTGGTTCTGTATTTCGGGGTACTGATCGGAATCGGTGTGGGCACCTACAAAAAAGACGAAAACATGGAAGGCTATGTACTGGGAGGACGGGGACTGGGACCCTGGGTCACCAGCATGAGTGCAGAGGCCTCGGATATGAGCGGATGGATGCTCATGGGACTGCCGGGCTATGCCTATCTGGCAGGCATCAGTGCCTTCTGGATCGCCCTGGGACTGATCCTGGGGACATGGGCCAACTGGGCCATTGTGGCCAAACGGCTCCGGGTGTTCACCCAGGTGCTCCACAATTCCATCACCCTGCCGGAGTACTTTGACAACCGGTTCCAGGACCGGCAGAAGAAGCTCCGGGTGGCTTCCTCCATTTTCATTTTCATCTTCTTCCTGATCTACACTTCCTCCAGCTTTGTGGCCGGGGGCAAGCTGTTCAACTCCGCCTTCGGGCTGGACTACCACACCTCCCTGTTCATCACCGGGGGCATCGTAGTGTTCTACACCCTGGTGGGGGGCTTTTCCGCCGTGTGCTGGACGGACCTGTTCCAGGGTTTCCTGATGTTCTTCTCCATCCTGCTGGTGCCGGTGACTGCCATGTACTATATGGGCGGGGTGGAACCCACCATGGCCCGGCTCCACACCATCAGCCCCAATTATTTCAGCCTGATCGCCGGGGCTGACGGCAGCCATCTGGACCTGGTGGCCATTCTGTCCCTTTTGGCCTGGGGCCTGGGGTATTTCGGCCAGCCCCACATCCTGGTGAAGTTCATGGCCATCAAGACCTCCAAGAGCATTCCCCAGGCCACCCGCATCGCCATGGTGTGGGTGGTGATCTCCCTGGCCATGGCAGTGCTGGTGGGGCTCACCGGCCGGGTGTACCTGGGAGACATCCTGAAAGGGACGGAAGCGGAAACCGTCTTCATCCGCATGAGCGACGACTTTTTCGATCCCTTCATCGCCGGGGTGATCACCGCCGGCATCCTGGGGGCCATTATGAGCACTTCCAGCAGCCAGCTGTTGGTCACCGCCTCCTCCGTGACCCGGGATTTCTATGAACCTCTCATCAACCCGGATGCCTCTCCGGCCACCATGGTCCGGCTCAGCCGCATTATGGTGGTGGTGGTGTCCCTTCTGTCCATGTACCTGGCCCTGGATCCCAACAGCATGATCCTGAACATCGTGTCCTACGCCTGGGCCGGGTTCGGCGCCGCCTTCGGGCCTATGATCCTCATGTCTCTGTACTGGCGGCGGATGACCATGAACGGGGCCTTTGCCGGGATCGTGGCCGGGGGCGTCACGGTGCTGGTGTGGAAGAACTTCTTTTCCTGGACCGGGATCTATGAAATCATCCCCGGGTTCCTCCTGTCCCTGGCCGCCATTGTGCTGGTGAGCCTTATGGACAAAATGCCGCCCCAGGAGATCCTGGACGAATATGACGAAGCGGACCGGATGTATCACCTGGAATAAAATCCTTGCCTTTTGGGCCGCTTTAATATAAAATAAACAAGAATAAGGCAAGACAATTTATATTTTTTGCTGACAGAGACTACATAACGAATCCGAATGAGGGCTTGCTCCTTCGCCGCGCTGATGGTGCTGGCTTGCACAGGGGCAACCCTCTACTTTTGTGGAGAAAGCCATGATACCTGTAAAGATTACCATCCACAGTGAAACCGTGGGAGCCGGCGCAGCAGACCCTGCCACCCTGGTGGCCTTCGGGCAGCTGGCGGAAAAAGACGGCACCACCTATGTCCGGTACGAGGAATCCGAAGTCACCGGCATGGAGGGAACCCGCACCACCCTGAAATGGACGGAGGATACCCTGACGGTAATCCGGCATGGCCGTTATGAACATCGGCAGCAGTATGAACGGGGCCGGAACAGTTCGTTTCAGTACAGGACCCCGTATTTTACTGTTCCCATGACGGTCTTCACCAGGGAACTGGCCATTGAAAAGCGGAACCATGGGTGGCAGGTCCGGGTCTTCTACGACCTGGAAATGGACAGCCAGCCCAATGGAAGCATTCGTTTGCAGATCGAGATTGAGGAGGAAGAAAAGCGTGGACATGAAGAAAGTACTGGCGGAGGCCGTGGCCGCCGCCGTCCGGAAGGCCATTGAGGCAGGGAAGCTGTCCCAAGGGGAGATGGCCCCGGTGGTCCTTACGGTACCGCCCCAGAAGGCCTTTGGTGATTTTGCCACCAACTTTGCCCTGCAGGCTGCCCGTAATTTCCACTGTGCACCCCGGGTGATCGCTGCTGCGGTGCAGGAATTCCTGGACTGCCCCAGTGTGGAAAAGGTGGAAGTGGCCGGTCCCGGATTTTTGAACTTCTACCTGAAGGAAGACTGGCTGGGTGAATCCCTCCGGGCCATCCTGGACAAGGGCGAGAACTACGGAAACCTGCCGGCCAAGAACGGGGAAAAGATCCAGATCGAATACGTCAGCGCCAATCCCACCGGTCCTCTCCATGTGGGCCACGGAAGGGGAGCGGCTGTAGGCAGCGCCCTGGCCAATCTGATGAAGGCCGCCGGCTACGATGTGACCCGGGAATACTACATCAATGATGCAGGGAACCAGATGCACAACCTGGCTCTTTCCGTGAACGCCCGGTACCTGGAGCTGTTCGATATCCCCTGCGAATTCCCGGAAAACGGATACCATGGGGAAGACATCAAGGTAACCGCCCGGCGGATCAAGGCCAAATACGGGGACAAATTCATCCATATGCCGGAAGCAGAACGGCTGGAACAGTTCCAGAGCATTGCCAAGGAAGAAAAACTGGCGGCTCTGAAGGAAGACCTGGAAGCCTTCCACTGTGAATTCGACGTGTGGTTCAGCGAACAGAGCCTCCACGATGCAGACAAGATCCATCAGGTGGTGGATGAACTCCAGGAAAAAGGCTATGTGTACGAAAAAGACGGAGCCAAGTGGTTCAAATCCACTGCCTTCGGAGACGATAAAGATCGGGTGGTGATCCGGGACAACGGGGTTTCCACTTATTTTGCCGCGGATATCGCCTATCACCAGAACAAGTTCCAGCGGGGCTTCGACCGGGTGATCAACCTGTGGGGCGCCGACCATCACGGGTACATTCCCCGGGTGAAGGCGGCCATGGAAGCCCTGGGCTATGATCCCAGCCGGCTGGAAGTGCTGATCCTCCAGATGGTGGCCCTGTACCGGAACGGGGAACTGGTGAAGATGAGCAAGCGTACCGGCAAAAGCGTTACCCTCAATGAACTGATCGAGGAAGTGGGCACCGATGCGGCCCGGTTCTTCTTCATCATGCGGAGCATGGACAGTCAGCTGGACTTCGACCTGACCCTGGCCACCGAACATTCCAACGACAACCCGGTGTACTATGTGCAGTACGCCCATGCCCGGATCTGCAGTATCCTGCGGCAGATGGAAGAAGAAAAGATCACCCTCAAAAAAGACTGTGACCTTTCCGTATTGAAGGAACCCATTGAAATCGACCTGATCAAGAAACTCAATGACTATGAGGAACTGATCGATACGGCGGCAGCCGAACGGGCACCCCACAAGATCGCCCACTATGTGTACGATCTGGCCGGGCTGTTCCATTCGTTCTACAACCAGTGCCGTGTCCTGGGCGTGGATCCTGCACTCCAGCAGGCCCGTCTGGCATTGATTACAGCTGTGGGCAATACCCTGCGCCACGGTTTGAAGATCCTGGGTGTCAGTGCACCGGACCATATGTAAAGTTGGGCGAAAGCCAGAAAAAGGGAGGAAGAAAATGACCAAGTATATTTTTGTAACGGGCGGCGTGGTGTCTTCTTTAGGGAAAGGGATTACGGCGGCTTCTCTGGGACGTCTGCTCAAGAGCAGAGGCTACAAAGTCACCATCCAGAAATTCGATCCCTACATCAACATCGACCCGGGTACCATGAGCCCCTACCAGCACGGGGAAGTGTTCGTCACTGACGACGGGGCGGAAACGGACCTGGATCTGGGCCATTATGAACGGTTCATTGACATCAACCTGACCCGGAACTCCAATGTGACCGCAGGCCGGATCTACCAGTCCGTGATCAACAAGGAACGCCGGGGCGATTATCTGGGCCGCACGGTACAGGTCATTCCTCACATCACCAACGAAATCAAGGAACGGGTCTACCGGGTTGGCCGGGAAGAAAATGCGGATTTCGTGATCACTGAAATCGGCGGCACCGTAGGGGATATTGAATCCGAACCCTTTATGGAAGCCATCCGCCAGGTCAAGAAGGATGTACCCAAGAACGATGTGCTCTACATCCATGTGACCCTGGTGCCCTACATCAGCGGCGCCGGCGAACTGAAGACCAAACCCACCCAGCACAGCGTCAAGGAACTCCGGAGCATCGGCATCACCCCGGATATCCTGGTGTGCCGGAGCGAAAAGGAAATCAGCAAGGAAATGCGGGAAAAGATTTCCCTGTTCTGCGATGTGGATGTGGACGCCGTGTTCCAGTCCATCACCGCTCCCAGCATCTACGAAGTTCCCATGCTGCTGGAAGACCAGGGCATGGACAAAGTGGTCCTGCGGAAACTGGACATGGAAGACCGGCCCAAGGACATGGACGCCTGGCACGCCATGGTGAAGAAGATCCTGGCTCCCCATTCCAAGAAATCCACCATTGCCGTGGTGGGCAAATATGTGGAACTGCCCGATGCCTACATCAGCATCGTGGAAGCCCTGAAACATGCCAGCTATTTCCATGACGCGGATGTGGACATCGAATACATCAACGCTGTGGACCTGGAAGATCCCAAAGCGGACTTTGCCCAGATCTTCAAAGGCGTGGACGGGATCCTGGTGCCCGGGGGCTTCGGCGACCGGGGCATCGAAGGGATGATCCTGGCAGCCAAATATGCCCGGGAAAACAAAATCCCCTTCTTCGGGATCTGCCTGGGGATGCAGTGCCTGGTCATCGAATATGCCCGGGACGTGTGCGGCATGGCCAAAGCCAACTCCACGGAATTCGACGAAAACACTCCGTACCCGGTGATCTACCTGATGCCGGAACAGATGAGTGTGGAAATCAAAGGCGGCACCATGCGGCTGGGGGCTTATCCCTGCAAGCTGTATCCCGGCACCCTGGCAGAAAAGGCCTACGGCACCGATATGATCAGCGAACGGCACCGTCACCGCTACGAAGTGAACAACGAACTGCGGGATGAACTGTTCAGCCATGGTCTGGTACTGGGTGGCACCCTGCCCAACGGGAAACTGGTGGAAATGGTGGAACTGCCTACGGATGTACATCCCTGGTACCTGGGGGCCCAGTTCCATCCGGAACTGAAATCCCGTCCCACCAATCCCCATCCTTTGTTCAAGGCCTTCATCGCAGCAGCGTTGAAGTATCATAACCATTGATTTCTGCAGGAATAGCGGTTACAATGATAAGGCAATGAAAATTGCCGAACAAAATTGGGAGGCGTATGGAATGAACAGAGAATTATCCATGGAATTTGTCCGTGTAACGGAAGCCGCAGCGATTGCCAGTGCCCGTGGCGTTGGCCGGGGCGACAAGAATGGCATCGATCAGCTGGCTGTAGATGCCATGCGGAAAATGTTTGATACCGTCCACATCAACGGCACGGTGGTCATTGGCGAAGGGGAAATGGATGAAGCCCCGATGCTGTATATCGGTGAAGAAGTAGGGGCCGGCGGTCCGGAAGTGGATATTGCCGTAGACCCGGTGGAAGGGACCAACCTGGTGGCCAAAGGCCAGAACGGTGCCATTGCCGTGATTGCCATTGCTCCCAAAGGCTGTCTGCTCCATGCGCCTGACATGTATATGGATAAAATTGCCGTAGGTCCCCGGGCCAAAGGCTGCATCAACATCGACGATCCGGTGAGCGTCAACCTGGAACGGGTGGCCAAGGCTCTGAATCGGAACGTGAACGACCTGACCGTAGTGGCCCTGGACCGTCCCCGTCACCGGAAGATCATTGAAGAAGTCCGTGCTGTAGGGGCCCGGATCCGTCTCATCAGCGACGGGGATGTGGATCCCATCATCGATGCCGGGATCGAAGGCACCGGTGTCCACATGTACATCGGCCGGGGCGGTGCTCCGGAAGGGGTACTGGCTGCCTGCGGGCTGAAATGCCTGGGCGGCGACATGCAGGCCCGTCTGGTTCCGGAAAACGAAGACCAGGTGGAACGGTGCCGGAAGATGGGCATCGAAGACACCAAGAAGATCCTGACCATCGACGACCTGGTCAAAGGGGATGACTGCATGTTCACTGCAACGGCCATCACCAACTGCGACATGCTCCGTGGGGTCAACTACTTCGGCAACGGTGCCCGTACCCATACCATCTCCATGCGGTATGCCACCGGGACTGTCCGTTTCATCGACGGTGTACACACCTTCGACCGGAACAACATCAGCATTAAACTGTAATGGAAGGGGGCTGTTGCATAAGCAACAGCCCTTCAAGCATTGACGGGGATTCTGCACATATTTTTTATGGGCAGAATCCCCCTTTCCCTATTTCCATAAAGAGAGAATTCTATGACAAATCAACTGACGAAATTGCTGCAGCAGGAAAAAAATGTCCAGGATGCAGCCGGGCTCTGGAAGAAGAAAGCCGGCCCCATCCAGCTTACCGGCCTCACAGGATCTGTGAAAGCCGGGCTTTTGTGCGCCCTGGAGGAAACCCTCCAGCCGGCCCGGCCTCTGGTGATCCTGACGGTGAACCGGGAAAGCATCCGGGCCCAGCGCCGGGAACTGGCCTATTTCTATCCGGATCTGGCCATGCGGGAACTGTATCCGGCCAGCCTGATCCACGGCCAGGTGGATACCCGGAACGAACAGATCATGGCGGAGCGGGCAGCGGCCCTGGAAATGATCGTCCGGAAAGAACCGGGGATCATCTTTGCCACCGCCGAAGCCGCCATCCAGAAACTGCCGGCCCCGGAATCCCTGGTCCGGGAAAACCTGAAACTGGCAGTGGGCCAGGAAATCGGCCAGGACCTGGTGGTGGAAAAGCTGGTGAAAGCCGGCTATGAACGGACGGAACAGGTGGATACCCTGGGCCAGGTGGCCGTCCGGGGGGACATCCTGGACGTGTTTCCCATCAACGGCAAGGATCCGGTGCGGATCGAATGGTTCGACAACACCATCGATGCCATGAAGCATTTCAACCTGGACACCCAGCGGAGCATCGGCGCCATCAAACAGGTGGGAATCATGCCCCTGGCGGTCCAGAGCCAGGAAGTCGGCGCCTCCCTGTTCCAGTACCTGTCCCCGGACCAGCTGGCGGTGCTGGATGAACCGGCAGCCTTTTTTGAAGAATGCCGGAAAAGCTTCGGGGACAACCGGGAATTTGCCGACCAGCTGCTGGAGGCGGAGACCATGCTCCTCCAGGCCGGGGAATGCCACCTGGTGACGGTCAGTGATCTGGGCCATCCCTATTTTCCGGAAGCCCCCAAACTCCATGTCCAGGTCCGGGCCATGGCCCCCTACAACAAGAACACCGACCTGCTCCAGAAAGACCTGAAGGGCTGGCTGGACCAGGGAGTCCATCCCCTGATCATGATGGGGACCCGGGACAAGGCGGCAGGCCTGGCGGAAAGCCTGAAAGGGGCGGGCCTTCCCATGGCCTTTGCCGGCCAGCTCCAGGAAGTGCCGGACCAGGGAGGAGTGGTCTTCCAGGGAAGCCTTACCAACGGGTTCTATTTCTGGGATGAAAAATGGCTGCTGCTTACCGAAAGCGACATTTTCGGCATGCAGAAAAAACGCCGTCTGGTGAAATCCAAGGGAAAGGGACCGGCTCTCAACTATTTCTCCGACATCAAGGTGGGGGATTACGTGGTCCACGATGTACAGGGCATCGGCCGGTACATGGGGGTGGAAACCATTGAAGTGAACGGGGTCCACCGGGACTATCTCCAGCTCCAGTATGCCAAGGGGGACAAGCTCCACGTGCCGGTGGAACAGGTGGGGCTCCTCCACAAATACGTGGGCAACGAGGGCACCCCTCCCAAACTGTCCAACATGGGCCGGAAAGACTGGCAGAAGACCACCCGGAAGGCCCAGAAGGCCATTACCATCCTGGCCACGGAACTGCTCCGGCTCTATGCCCAGCGGAAAATCACCCCGGGCCATGCCTTTGCTCCGGATACCCACTGGCAGAAGGAATTCGAGGACAGTTTCCCCTTTGAGGAAACCCCCGACCAGCTGAAAGCCATCGCCGAAATCAAGGCGGACATGGAAAAGCCCGTACCCATGGAACGGCTCCTGTGCGGGGACGTGGGCTATGGGAAGACGGAAGTAGCCATCCGGGCCGCCTTCAAGGCGGTCATGGACGGGAAACAGGTGGCGGTGCTGGCCCCCACCACAGTGCTGGCCCAACAGCATCTCCTGACCTTCTCCCAGCGGATGGGGTCCTTCGGAGTCTGGGTGGAAATGCTCAGTCGGTTCCGGACCCCCAAACAGCAGAAAGAGATCATGGAAAAGGTGGCGGAAGGCAAAATCGATGTGCTCATCGGAACCCACCGGATCCTGAACCCGGATGTGGAATTCCACGACCTGGGGCTTTTGATCATCGACGAGGAACAGCGGTTCGGGGTGGCCCAGAAAGAAAAAATCAAACAGCGCAGTGCCGGCATAGACGTACTGACCCTGTCCGCCACCCCCATTCCCCGGACCCTCCACCTGGCCCTGGTAAAGGGACGGGACATGAGTATCATCGAATCTCCTCCCGAAGACCGTCTGCCGGTGGAAACCTATGTGGCGGAATACGATGACGGGATGGTCCGGGAAGCCCTGGAACGGGAAATCCGCCGGGGCGGACGGATCTATTACGTCCACAACCGGATCGAAGGGCTCAGCCGGATCGCCGCCCATCTCCGGGAACTGGTCCCTGGGATCACCATCGGTATGGCCCACGGACGGATGAGCGAGGACGAACTGGAAGACGTGATGCTGGGCTTCTACCACGGGGATTTCGATGTGCTCCTGTGCACCACCATTATCGAAAACGGCCTGGACGTGCCTCTGGCCAATACCATCATCATCGACGGTGCGGAAAACTTCGGCCTCTCCCAGCTGTACCAGATGCGGGGGCGGGTGGGACGGTCCTCCCGGCTGGCCTACGCCTATTTCCTGTACAAAAAGGACCGGGTACTCAGTGAAGTGGCCCAGAAACGGCTCCAGGCCATCCGGGACTTTACGGAACTGGGGGCCGGGTTCAAAATCGCCATGCGGGATCTGGAAATCCGGGGCGCCGGGAACCTGCTGGGGGCGGAACAGCACGGCCAGATTGCCGGAGTGGGTTTCGACCTGTACTGCCGGCTGCTGGAAAAGACCATCAACACCCTCCAGAACGGGGGGAACCCGGACGAACCCATTGCTCCGGATCCGGTGATTGAAATGAAGCTGGATGCCTACATCCCCGACGACTACATCGACAATCCCCGGTACAAACTGGAACTGTACCACCGTCTGGGAGACATGAAGTTCGAAGACCGGAACGATCTCATGGACGAGATCATCGACCGGTTCGGCACTCCCCCCACCCAGGTGGAGA
>NZ_FR902015.1:0-8107 GCF_000437815.1 Acidaminococcus sp. CAG:542 | reverse complement strand
CGGTCCTTTCAGGACCTCATGCCCCCACCACCGGGCAAGCCCGGTCCCCCGCACCTGCAGGGCGGACTTGCCCTCCCGGCGGAGAGTCCTCGCGGGTGTATGGGTATAGAAGTTTTTCCCCTCTGGGAGGCCGGGACGGGTTTGCCTGCGGCGAAACCCCTACGTCGTCGACCTCAAAGCAACGATAAAAAATTTTTGACCCCATTTCTGAATAACTATACGGCGATGAAGGGTTCGCTGAGAATTTGTTGATAGATACATAGCCCCCCTTTTTTCACAAATTTCATGTTTCTTCCTTCTTTTATCGTGTAGAATAGAAGGGAAGTGATACGAAGGAGGAATATCCATGCATCTGAAAAAATCTGCGGCGGCGCTGGCTCTGGGGCTTTCTCTGGCTCTGCCTCTGTCCGCTTTTGCTTTTGGCCATACCACTCTGCTCCGGCAGGATTATTCGGACGGGAAGGCGGCAGGCCAGGTGCCCTTTGTGGACGGGCTGAAGGAGGCCAATCTCCAGGCCAACCTGAACCACCTGATCAAGGAAAAGGCCAATGCCCTGGGGAAAAAAGCCGGGGGCAAGGCGGTGCTTTCTTATGAAGTGACCATGAACCGGCCTACCCTGTTCAGCATCATCCTGAAGGCGGAAGGGGACCGGACGGTGTATGCCGGCATGAACCTGGACGTAACCGGGGGGAAGGTCCTGGAAGACCAGGATCTGCTGTATACCAATTCCACGGAATATGCCCAGTATATCCAGGGGAAAAATTACGTGTTCGCCGAAGAGGGGATCCGGGTGGCTTCCCAGCCGGAAGGGCCCTTGGACACCACCATCCCTTATACGAAACTGCTGAAGGCCATCAACGTGGCGGAAGGGGCCCGGCTGCTTACCAGCTACAAACTGGACAGCAATGGGGAAGACATGATTCTGGACCTGAAGCCCGGTGAACTGGTGGCCCTGTACATGGATGCCAACCCCACCAGCGGCAACCAGTGGGTGATGGTGGACCAGAGCGCCCAGCCAGGGTTTGTAAACCTGGGCCATTCCTTTACCCTGCCTCTGCTGAACCCCACCGGCCAGGCAGGCTCTCCCGGGGTGACCATCCTGTTCGCCGGTTTCAGCCAGCCCGGTGACTACCAGATCAAAGCGGTCTACGCAAAAAAAATGACCGCCCCCTTAAGGGAGCGGGTGTTTCGGTTCAGGGTAAGGTAACGAAGCTGTTGCACGCATATTTTTCACGTGCAACAGCCCTTTTTTTTCATTTCCCAAAATACTCCTCATACACCCGTATCAGCTGGCGGGCGGTGGCGGCATCTCCGTAGCGGCAGATCCGGGCCACGTGGAGGACTTTGCGGCCGAATCTTTCCGGCAGCAGGATCATCCCGTGCATGTTCCACTGGTAGATCCCATTGGGCATCCGGGACCGGAAGTAGTCCGCCAGGATTCCATCTTTGGGGTCGCACCGCTTTTCCAGGGTGTTCACGTTGCTGAATTCCCGGAACCGGTCCTGGTCGTCTGGATGGATGAAATTGCTGATGTAGTAGTCCCAGGCTTTGGGGCTGTCGAAGGTCCTCCCTGGCTGGAAGGGGGAGTTTTTGTACCAGAAGGCCAGGGGACGGGCCTCTTTTTTGTCCATATCCAGCAGGGTCACTGTGTTGTACAGTTCATAGACCCGGTCCTGGAGTCCCTGGAGTTTGTTTGCCTGGAGCCGGTCCATGGTGGTAGTGATGTTCTGGAGCCGGCATTTGTACAGGTAATAGTCATTGGCCTGGGCAATCAGGTGTATCTGGAGCCAGAAGAACTGTCTCTGACTCTGGAAGGTGACGGACCCTTTCTGGCCCGGTTCCGCTACCTGTTGGATGCAGGGGGCCAGGGTCTTCCACAAAAAGCTGTCCGGCCGGCTCATGTCTGCAGCCACGGCTTCCGGATTGGGGAAGCCCATGGACCGGGTCACCTTCTGATAGGCGCTGTTGGAAAAGAAGAATTGGAACTGGTGGCTGTCAGCCTGATCTTTTTTAAATTCCACCAGGGCCAGGGGACTGTCGGTGATCAGATTCACCCGGTCTGCCTCATCGAAATACCGGCGCATGGCGTCTGTTTCGTGGAACAGCCCCACTTTTTCTGCCACCCAGCGGGAATCCACCACTTCCAGGGGACGGCTGAACAGGAATCCCTGGAGCCGGTCGCAGCCGATGGAACGGAGGAATTCCGCATGGTCAGGGGTCTCTACTCCTTCCGCCAGGGTAAAGATGTCCAGCTCTTTGGCCATCCGGACCACATTTTTCACCACGGTCCGGGCCCGGTCAGTGAAACTGTCCAGAAAGGCCATGTCCAGCTTGATGGTGTCGAAACCATAGTCTTTCAGTACGTTCAAAGAAGAAAAGCCGCTGCCAAAGTCGTCCATCCAGATCTCGTAACCGGCGGACCGGAACTGGTCCAGCACCGGGGCAATGGAGCTCATGTCCTGGACAAAGACGCTTTCGGTGATTTCCAGAGCCAGCTGGCTGTGAGGGATGCCGGCCCGGTCCACCCGGCCGTTGATCTCTTCAAATAAATTGCAGGCAAAAAAGTCCAGCCGGGACAGGTTGAAGGAAACCGGCACCATGGCCATGCCTTCATCAGCCCGGGGATGGTAATGGGCGCAGATCTGGTCCACCATGCACAGGTCCAGCTTGTGGATGGTGCCGGATTTTTCCAGGGCAGGGATGAAGATGCCCGGGGAAATCAGCCCGTGGACCGGGTCCTGCCAACGGGCCAGGGCTTCGAAACCGCAGAGGGTATAGGACAGGCTCCGAACAATGGGCTGGAAATACAGTCGGATCCAGCCTTTGGCAATGGCTTCATCTAAATGGGCGCAGACGTACTCCTGGAGAGCGGTCCGGTCCGGGGTATGGAATTGGGAAGCACGGGTATCTGGAGCCATGAGGCACCTCTTTTCTTATTTTCTCACCGGACAGGACCGTCCAGGCTCCCCGCTAACGGAGCAATCCGGAAGAATCCTGTCCCTGCGCGCAAAACACTTTTATAAGTATATACGGACTGTAAAAAAATACAACAGATTTCTGCACTTTTCACAGAGTTTTTTTTAATTGTTCATGAGGGAACCGGGAGCCTCCTCCTTCTGGCCATCTCCGGAGGAATATGATAAAATAAAAAGTCATGGATTGTACGTATTCAGGGATCATCCCTGCTGGATCATAAAGGAGTCTCTAATGGAAAGAAAAGATATCGAACTGCTGTCCCCGGCAGGCACCTGGGAAGCTTTGGAAGCGGCTGTGTTTGCCGGTGCCGACGCGGTGTACCTGGGGGGCAGCCATTTTGGCGCCCGGGCCTATGCGGAAAACTTCGGACCGGAGGAAATGACCCGGGCCATCCGGTTCGCCCATCTCCACCGGGTAAAGATCTATGTAACGGTGAACACCCTGGTGGATGACGGGGAAATGCCTGATCTGGGGGAATACCTGTGCTTTTTGAGCAATATCGGGGTGGACGGGATCATCGTCCAGGACCTGGGGGTGATCCGGGTGGCCCGGCAGGTGGCGCCGGAACTGCCCCTTCACGCCAGTACCCAGATGACGGTGACCAATTCCGCCGGGGCTCTGTTTACATACCACAATGGTATGGAACAGGCGGTGATGGCCCGGGAAACCTCCCTGAAGGATCTGAAGACCATCTGTAATATCACCCCGGGCAAGATTGAAGGATTCATGCACGGAGCCCTGTGCGTGTGCTACAGCGGCCAGTGCCTCATGAGCAGCATGATCGGAGGCCGCAGCGGCAACCGGGGCCGGTGTGCCCAGCCCTGCCGGCTGCCCTACACTTTGGTGAACAAGGACGGGAAGGACCTGCTGGCCAAGGTGGATGCCGGCCATTACCTGCTGTCCCCCAAAGACCTGAACACCCTGGATGTGCTGCCCCAGCTGATCGAAACGGGGATCCATTCTTTCAAGATCGAAGGCCGGATGAAGCGGCCGGAATATGTGGCGGTGGTGACGGACATTTACCGCCGGGCCATTGACAGCTACCTGGCCGGCCATTATGAAGTGCCCCAGGAAGACCGGGATAACATCGAACAGATCTTCAACCGGGATTTCACCACTGCCTATATGGTGAACCGGCCTGGACGGACCATGATGAGCGACCGGCGGCCCAACAACCGGGGAGTGCTCCTGGGCCGGGTCCAGAGCCTTGCCAAGGATCATACCGCCGGCACCCTGAAGCTGGACCGGGACCTGCACCTGGGAGACGGACTGGAATTCTGGGTCAGCGTAGGGGGCCGGGTGGGCACCTCCGTGGAACATATGACCGTAAACGGGAAAGAGGTGCCGGTGGCCCGGGCAGGCAGCAGCGTCACCATTCCCGTACCCCGGGGAATCCGGCTCAACGACCGGGTGTTCCGGACCTATGACAATGAACTGATGCAGTATGCCGCCCAGTATTTTGGAGAAGACCACAAGAAACGGATCCCTCTGTATGCAGAAGTCACCGCTCGCCTGGGCCAGCCCATGGAAGTGAAAGTGACCGACGAAGAAGGGAATACCGGCTCTGCAAAAACCGGGTTCATTGTGGAAAAAGCCCGGAAACATGCCCTGGATGAAGCTGCGGTGAAAAAGCAGCTGGACCGGCTGGGGACCACGGAATTCTCCCTGGGAGAACTGGTCTGCCGCCTGGATGAAGGGGTCATGGTCCCCATGAGCGAAATCAACGAAGCCCGCCGGGCAGCCGTGGAAGAACTGACCCAGAAGCGGCTGGACGCCTTCCTGCCTCCCCGGAAAAAGGCTGTGTGGCACAGGGAAGTGCTCCGGCAGCGGGAAAACCACGGCACCCGGAAACACAGCCAGCTCAGCGTCCAGGTGGACACCCTGGAAAAGGCCAAAGTGGCCCTGGAAGCCGGAGCCGATGTGCTGCTGGTGGGAGGGGACAGCTACACCCTGCCTCTCCTTACCCTGGAAGATTACAGCACCATCAGCGGCTGGACCCGGGCCCGGGGGAAACAGTGGATGGCGGCCACCAGCCGGATCGTCAGCGAAGGCCAGCTGAAGTACTTCCGGAACGCCCTGGCCCAGTGGGCGGCTCTCCAGCCCGACGGGTTCCTGATCGCCAACAACGGGCTGGTGGAAATGGCCCAGGAGCTGGGGCTGCCTCTGTGGCTGGATTATGACATGAACGCCTACAACAGCCAGAGCATCCTGTTCTGGCAGGAACAGGGCTTTGCCGGGGTAACCCTGTCTCCGGAACTGACCCTCCAGCAGGTGGGGGCCCTGGTGAAGAAGAGCCCGCTCCCCATTGAGTGTCTGGCGGAAGGGGCCCTGGAAATGATGGTCAGCGAATACTGTGTGGAAGGGAGTTTCCTGGGGAACCTGCACAAAGGATCCTGCAGCTTCCACTGCAAAGAGCAGGGATTCCTGGAAGACCGGAAGAAGGAAAAGTTCCCTCTGAAGCAGGACCAGTTCGGCCGGATGCACGTGCTCAACGGCCATCCCTTGTCCATGCTGGCCAATGTGCCGGATATGGAAAAGGCCGGGATCGCCCGGCTGCGGATCGATGGCCGGGGCTATACCGCCGAAGAGCTGGGTGAACTGACCGCCCTGTACCGGGGCGTGCTGGACGGGGACACCAAAGTGGAAGAGAACCGGCCCCACACCACCCGGGGACATTATTTCAGAGGAGTTTTGTAAGCATGGGGAAATTTGCTGTCAATACATTGGAATTCGATAAAGTGAAGGCGCTCCTGGCGGACCAGGCAGGGACTTCTCTGGGCCGGAGACTGGCCCTGGACCTGGTGAGCTCCAGCCGGTTCGAACAGGTGAAACTGGCCCAGGAGGAAACTGCCGAAGCCGTCCAGCTGCTGGACGAAGGGAAACGGCTGCCCCTGGGGGGCATGACGGATATCAGTCCCCTGGTGAAACGGACCCGGGTAGGGAGCATCCTGGAGCCGGAAGACTTCAAGGCCATCGGAGACACCATCGACGGGCTCCGGCATCTGAAGCAGTTCCTGCTGGAAGACACGGAAAACGCTCCGGCCCTCCGGGATTATGGTCCCCAGCTGGGGGATTTCACCCGGCTGAGCAAGCAGCTGTCCAGCGCCCTGGATGAAAAGGGGAACATCAAGGATAACGCTTCCGTAAAGCTCCAGGGCCTGCGCACCGGGATCCTGGCGGCCAAGAACCGGGTGAAGGACAAACTCACCAATATCCTCCACGATCCCAACAACCAGAAATACTTCCAGGATGCCCTGGTGACCATGCGGGAAGACCGGTACGTAATCCCCATCAAACAGGAATACCGGCTGAACTTCCCCGGGGTGGTCCATGACCAGAGCGCCAGCGGGGCCACCTTGTTCGTGGAACCTATGGCAGTGGTGAACCTGAACAACGACATCAAGAAATACCGGCTGGAGGAACAGGCAGAAGTGGAACGGATCCTCCGGACTCTCACCGGCCATGTGGGCAGCGAGGCGGAAAACATCCTCAGCTCCCTGGAAGTGGCGGCCCAGGTGGATCTCATCGGTGCCAAGGCCGCCCTGGCCCAGAAGCTCCACTGCTGCCGGCCCATGATGATCCTCCAGCAGCGGCTGCGGATTACCCAGGGACGCCATCCTCTCCTGGACCAGGAAAAGGTGGTGCCTCTGGACATCAACCTGGGGGACGATTTCACCACCCTGCTGATCACCGGCCCCAATACCGGCGGGAAAACCGTGGCCTTAAAGACCGTGGGGGTGTTCGCCCTGATGGCCCAGGCAGGGATGTTCGTCCCGGCCAAAGAAGCCATCCTGCCGGTGTTCGGCGGTGTCTATGCGGATATCGGGGATGAACAGAGCATTGAACAGAGCCTGTCCACTTTCTCCGGCCATATGAAGAACATGATCTCCATTTTGGATGAAGTCCGGGAAGGGGACCTGGTGCTGGTGGACGAAGTGTGCGTAGGGACTGATCCCACCGAAGGGGCGGCCCTGGCCATGGCCATGATCGAGTACCTGTACAACAAAAAGGTGCTTACCATCATGACCACCCACTACAGCGAACTGAAGACCTTTGCCTACGAGCATGAGGGTATGGAAAACGCCAGTGTGGAATTCGATCCGGAAACCCTCCGGCCCACCTACAAGCTGCTCATGGGTGTGCCCGGCAGTTCCAACGCCTTCTACATCAGCAAACGGCTGGGGCTGCCCCAGGAGATCCTGGACGAAGCCAAGACCTTCATCGGAGAAGGCCACAGCAATATGGAACGGGTGCTCCAGAACCTGGAAGGGGAGCGCCGGGAATATGAAAGCCGGAAGGACGAAATCGCCTCCCTCCAGCGGGAAGCGGAATACCTGAAGAACGAACTGACCCGTCAGAAGCAGGACCTGGAAAAGAGCCGGAACGCCATTTTACGGAAGGCCCGGGAACAGGCGGACGAACTGTACCGGAACGCCCGGCGGGAATCCACTTCCATTTTGAAGGAACTGCGGGCCAACCAGGACATGGTGGAAAGCCGGAAGGTGGAACAGCTGGCGGAACTGTCCCGGAAGGTGCTGAACAAGAACTTCTCCATTGACGGGAAGCCCATGCCGGAAGGTCAGGGGCTCACCAGCGGCAATGCGGCGGTGGGCAAGAAGGTGTATGTGAAGAAAATCGGCCAGAGCGGCACCATTGTGGCCCTGAACGGCAAGGAAGTCACCGTGCGGATCGGGATCATGAAGATGAATCTGAAGCTGAAGGACTGCCTGCTGCTGAAGGAAGCGCCCAGCCAGCCCCGGAGCACCCACCGGACCCTGAAGAAGAGCACCAGCCAGGGCCACAACCTGTTTGTGAAGAAGGCCCAGGACGCCACGGTGCAGATCGATGTGCGGGGCAAGACCGTGGATGAAGCCATCCCCTATGTGGACAAGGCCATTGACGATGCCCTGCTGGCCGGGATGGACCGGTTCCGTCTGGTCCACGGAAAAGGCACCGGCATGCTGCGGAAAGGCCTCCTGGAATACCTGGACCAGCATCCCAATGTGCTGAAAACCGAAATGGCCCCCCTGAATGAAGGGGGATTCGGGGCCACCATTGTGTGGGTGAAATAAAAGCGCGGTGCCTGGGCGCCGCGCTGTCAACGGTCGGCGGCCGGAGGAGGAAACCCGCC